>JAHDDF010000127.1 GCA_020629475.1 Saprospiraceae bacterium | reverse complement strand
CCTTATTTTAATTTGAAATAAGGGATTTTTTGTTGGGTTATTCACAAGGTAATATTACCGTAAAGCAACTTCCTTGTCCGGGTTCCGAATCCAATCGGATTTCGCCACCCAGGCCTTCCGTACCTTTTTTGCATATGGCGAGCCCAATTCCTGTGCCGTCATCGTTGGAACGGTTTAGTTTTTTAAATATTCCAAAAATTTTATCATTATAATCCTTTTCTATTCCCGGGCCATTGTCAATTACGGAAATATGAATCATTCCATTTTCCGTTTTAGCAGAAACGGAAGCTTCGGGAATTTCCTTGTCGTTAAATTTTAATGCATTCTCTATCAAGTTGATTAAAATTCGTTCTAAAACAACCGGGTTTGATTTTATTCTAGGTAGTTCCTCAACGCTGATTCTCGCATTTTTTACTTTTATTAAATCCCCAAGAGCAAAGATACAGTTTCGAATAATCTCTTCGGTATTGCACCATTTTGAAGGACTTGTAAGTTGTTCGTCTAGGTGTGTATAGGATTGTAAATCATTTAGTAAGGCATTCATTTTTTTTACTCCGGAATTCATGAAAGCCAAATATTCTTTTCCTTCTTCAGGGAGGAGGGAGCCGTATTTTAGGGAAATTAAATCGGAAAATCCTCCAATACTTCTCAGCGGTTCTTTTAAGTCATGAGAAACCACAAATGAAAGATCCCCGGATTGTTTTTCATAATTCGCCTTATTCTGAATGTCAACCGTGTTTTTTATTGGGGAGTAAAAATGCTTAGTACTTTCTTTTGAAATTTTATTTCTTTGTATTTCTTCAATTTCGTAATAAATTTCTAGTGCTTGCTTGAATTTTCCTGTTTCGGAATAATGCTCGGATAATCTTTTTCTTATTTCAATTTTATCATTAAATGAACCTATCCAGTCCGAAATATTTTTCGCTTTATGTAAAGTACACAGTGCTTTGTGTTTTTCTCCTTTTTTTTCTTGGATGTCCACTAATAGGATAAGGGTAGTTAATACTTGGGGTCTGCTTAAATCCTTTTGTAATTCGAATGCCCTTAAAGCAAGATTTTCAGCCTGCCTGAGTTCATTTTCCTCAAAATGAATTTTTGCCCTTCCCGTTAGTGCATTACAGAAGTAATTACTGGATTCATCCTTGTCCAGTTTAAATAATTTAAAAGCTTTTTCGTAGGATTTTTTTGCGTTATCCTTAAAACCTGCTTCGTTCAATACAAAAGCCAGGTTGGCATATTCTACGCTTAATTTATTTTCTAAGCCATTTTTTTCAAGGATACCAATTGAAAAATGGAGATACTTACTTGATTTTTTAAGTTGTCCTAACTTACCGTAAATAGTACCCAATAAATGGAAAAACCTCCCCCGAATTAAATCCGATTCATTTGATATTTTTAAACCTTGATAGCAACTTCTAATACTTCTTCCATAATCTTCTTGCATGAAGAAAATGTAAGCTTTACCATAAGTGCATTTTGCTTTCAACCATGAAAACCCTAAGGATTCCGGGCAGGTTGAGCAAGCGTTCGTAATGTGTTCCTCGGCTAATTCAAATTTGAATTGACGGGCATAGTGAACGGCAATATGATAATGTAATTCAGTTAGGGATGGTCGATCATCCGCGGCAAGGGCAGGCCCCAATAAAGGTATTGCCCGGGCATAAATCCGGGAATAATCATTGGAGAAAAGAGCATCCGATCTCAAATTCGAGACGGCAACTCTTAAGGGCGTTTCCTCTTGGGGACTAGAGCTCAAAGCTAGAGGATCAGTCATGGTAGTTCGGGTGTGATAGTGCGCGTAATATTCACCAAAACGAATCCGTAGTACCTTTTCTTATTCATTCCGCGGGGCAGGATGGAAAAGTTTGTGGGTAGCTTGGATTAGGTCTTGGATATATGGGTTTACTGTCCCCGGGCAGAAAGGTTTCCTAAAATTGAAAGAATTTCTAAATAAAATTTATTCTTATATAATGTTTTTTAATGATATGGAATCCATGGAATATTAGCCGGTAAGCACTTTTTCTTACATTGACATGCTTCCCGGTCTTTTTTTCGTTGGCAAAGCCATTTCGCCTTTCTATTTTTGCGGGATGGGATTCAAACAAACCGCATTGCGTCCCTTCGCGGGGATTATTTCAAGAGGAATTGACGCTTGGTCATCAGATGCCGTTGCTGCACAGCAACGGCAATTCGAACACCTTGTCCGGATCGGCAGAAAAACGGCTTTTGGTAAAGACCACGGAATCGGGGAGATTAAGTCCTACGATGATTTTAAAAAGCGAATTCCGCTACGTGATTACGAGGGACTCCGTTCTTATGTGGAACGGATAAAGAACGGGGAAAAAGACGTGTTGTGGAAGGGAAGACCGCTTTACTTCGCTAAAACCTCCGGGACTACCTCGGGCGTGAAATACATTCCCTTAACCCGGGACTCATTGTCCAATCATTTTGGAACGGCAAGGAATGCGCTCTTTCATCGGTATTTCAAAACCAAGAACGGGGATTTTCTGGACGGGAAAATGATCTTCCTTAGCGGGAGCCCTAAAATGGAGGAAGTAGGGGGTATCAAAACCGGTAGGTTAAGCGGTATCGTGAATCATCAAGTTCCCGCCTGGTTAAAGACCAATCAACTTCCGTCCTACACCACCAATTGCATCGAGGATTGGGAAGAGAAATTAGAACAGATCGTAAATGAGACCATAGGGCAGGATATGCGCCTAATCAGCGGAATTCCCCCTTGGGTTCAGATGTATTACGAAAAGTTACTTGAAAAAACGGGCAAGTCCACCGTTAAGGAGGTATTCCCTAACTTTTCCATGTTCGTGTATGGAGGGGTAAATTTTGAGCCCTATCGGGCAAAATTGGAGGAATTGATCGGTGAACGAATCCCGTCCGTTGAAACTTACCCGGCTTCGGAGGGATTCATTGCTTTCCAAGACGAGGTGGAGAACTCGGGCTTATTGCTCAATGCCAATTCGGGGATTTTCTTTGAATTCGTTCCTGCCGATCAAATTTTTGATGCTAATCCGGACCGGTTGAGCCTAAGGGATGTGGAACTAGGCGTGAATTACGCCATTATTATCAATAATAATGCGGGGCTTTGGGGCTATGATATCGGGGATACGGTGGAATTCGTTTCAAAGAATCCGTACCGGATTCGAGTCACGGGGAGGACCAAACACTATATTTCCGCTTTCGGGGAGCATGTTATCGGAAAAGAGGTTGAGCAAGCGATGAATACCGTCGCAAAAAAATACGGCATTCCTATTATTGAATTCACCGTAGCCCCGCAAGTGAATCCCAAGGAAGGTTTACCCTATCATGAATGGTTTGTCGCGTTCGGGGATATACCCGCTGATTTAGGGCTTTTTGCCCAAGAAGTGGATGAGGAATTATCGCAACAAAACATATACTATAAGGATTTAATTAAAGGCGGGGTTCTTAGAAGCCTGAAAATAACCGCCGTACAACAAGATGCCTTCAGGAAATACATGAAAACACAAGGGAAATTGGGTGGTCAAAACAAGGTGCCCCGGTTGTCCAATGATCGGAAAATTGCTGATGTCCTTGAAGGTTTTTTGCTGTGAAATGAATGTTTTTAAGAAAATTTGCCCGTCACTTAAATTATTTTTTTTGAATTTTTTCCTTCGAAATTAATGCGCATCATTGGTATTGATTAAGGTTTTTTATCAATCATGAAACCATAATCGAGAGGTAATTGTGTCTTTTTTGACAATTTCCCGATTCAGGATTAGTGACCTAAAATGAAGTATTAAGAGGATTAAAAAGAACGTTAATTCTCTTAAAATCAGGGCTTAGGGCTTTACTCGTAAATAGGATGCGCATATATTGCAAGCGTCTTTGCGACAATCCAACACCTTCCCCTTTGCCTATAAAAAGGTTCATTGTCACGATTTTTTCGGGAACCAATAACCTTGGATTAGAGAATTAATCAATAAACTATTTACGCAAATGGCACGTCTTTTTTCTACGTTCCTACTTTCATTCGTTTGTCTTTCCCTCTCTTATGCGGGAATTTTCTCCCCTTCATTCCAGCCGGACTTGGACAGGGATCTTTGTATCCTCGAGGAGAAACAGGATTGCCCGAAGAAAAAAAAGGAATGTAAAGGTGTAAGGAAGTACGATGATGGTTCCGTATACGACGGGGAATTTACCTACGGTGAACCCAATGGAATGGGAACCTTGACCTTGTCTAACGGGAATAAGTACGTCGGGCAGTTCCAAGACGGGCTTCGTTCCGGGAACGGGAAAATGGAATATACCAACGGGGATATTTTTGAGGGAGAATGGGCAACTGACAAAAAGCATGGTGCAGGAACCTATACCTGGGCGGACGGCACCAAATATGTCGGAAATTATTTTGAGGGCGTTATGCAAGGTGAAGGAACCATTACCCTTAAAAATGGCGAAAGCTATGAAGGGGAATGGAAAGCGGGTGTAGCTCATGGCGAAGGAACGTATTCCGCTGTTGACGGTAGTACCCACAGAGGGAAATATAAGTACGGGAAACGTGAAGGGTCAGGTGTTATTACCTGGCGTTCCGGTGATGTTTTTATCGGGAAATGGAAAGACGGGAAAACCAGTAAAACAGGATCTTTCCAATTCATGAACGGTGACCGAATGATGTGCATTTGGGAAGACGGTGAAATGATTGGTCAAGGAACCTACGTCAAGGAGAACGGGGTAGAACTGAAAGGAAACTTAAAGCAACTGGAGGCGGAAATCGAGGAAAACGATAACCTGAAAGAGGCAATAGGTCCAAACCTGGCTACTGCGTGGTATACTGTCGCTATGGAATATAAGTACCAAAAGAATTTCAAGAAATCCTTGGAGGCGCTACAGGAAGCAGGGAAATTCGTTCCTCCTAGTTCTAATATGGGTCAGCTGATTTATGAGCAAACGGAGATAATAAATGAGAGAGTGAAAAAAGAGGAAGGATTATAACACCACTAGAAAGACGACTTCCTAAACAAATAATCAACCCGTTTCGAGTTAATCGAAACGGGTTTTGTTTTTTATCTAAAGGTGCTTATTCCTAAGAAACGGGTGCTTGGAATTGAAGCTTCGCCAAATTACTATAAGCACCATCCTCCTTGATGGAAAGCTCATCGTGGGTTCCGGCTTCTACGATTCTGCCGTTCTCCATCACGAAAATTTGATCCGCCTCACGGATGGTCGCTAATCTATGCGCGATTACGATGGAAGTCCTTCCCTCCATCAAATTATCCAAGGCGTCTTGGACTAATTTTTCACTTTCGGCATCCAAGGAGCTGGTAGCCTCGTCAAGTAAGAGGATGGCGGGATCTTTTAATATGGCACGAGCGATGGCGATTCTTTGTCGCTGACCACCGGAGAGTTTAACCCCACGCTCGCCCACTAATGTATCCAAACTCTCAGGGAAGGCGGAAATGAATTCCCAAGCGTTGGCTTGCTTAGCGGCATGAATGATTTCCTCGTCCGTGGCACCTGTTTTACCGTAAGCTATATTTTCCCTAATGCTTCCCCCGAAGAGAATAACCTCTTGGGGAACAATAGCGATGTTTTCCCTTAATCTCGTAATATTAAGTTCGGTAATGTCTTTGCCGTCCACTAATATTTCACCTCCTTGGATATCATAAAAACGCAGGAGTAGTTTTACGATGGTTGATTTCCCTGAACCCGATTGACCTACAAGAGCAACGGTTTGTCCGGGACGAACAACAAGGGAAAGTCCCTTCAAGACTTGAACATCCTCCCTGGCAGGATACGCGAATTCAATATTATTGTATTGAATTTCTCCCGTGATTTCCAATGGCTCACCTTTCTCCTCCGTATTGACCTCGGAATCCATCCCGAGAATCTCCCGTACACGCTCCGTGGCACCGATGGCCCCTAGGATTTCCGTGTAGAAATTCCCTAAACTTCCTATCGCCGCACCGATTACACCGCCAAAAAATACGAATCCGAACAAGTCACCCGCACGGATGGTGCCGGCTTGTACCATAACCGCCGCCTGCCATATCACGAAGCACAATGCCCCGAATAGGACAATGACGATGAAAACGGAGAAAATAGCCCTGCCCCGGGCGTATTTCATGGAAATGTCAACCACCCTTTGATTCGCACCACCGTATTTAATGATTTCGAAGACTTCGTTCGTAAATGCTTTTACCGCTTGGATAGCGGTTACGGCTTCACTCAACATCCCATTGGTTTCCGCAAGGACTTTCTGCCTTTCCTTGGATAACTTCCGGATATAACGCCCGAAAACCATTGCCAAAACCACCACTACAGGGAAGGTTAATATTACGATGAGGATCAGTTTTCCGTTGGCAAAAATCAAGTAGGTAATACTCGCCACCAAAAGGATAATCTGACGGATAAACTCAACTATCGTAATAGAAAAAGCGGAATACAACCTATCCACGTCCGAAGTAATTCGGCTCACCAATTCCCCCGTCTTATTTTTTTCAAAAAAGGCGATGGGTAAGGTGATGATTTTATTGTATAAATCCTTCCTTAGATCAGCCGTTCCGTTTTCTGCCGCCTTTGCGAAAAGCATGACACGGAGATAGGAAATTAACCCTTGAAGAATAAGGACACCAAGCATCAGTAAGCCGATTTGGTTGAGACTTAGCCCGTAAAAATCCTCTCCTTCCGCAACTTTAATGATATTTTGGAAAAGCGCACCGAAACCAACGAATACCAAGCTGGAAACGGATAATAGGAACAAACCGAAAATCAAGGACCAACGATAGGGTCTGACATAGGAAAATATTTTCGCCGCCTCCTTGAGGCTTTGCATCGTAGGTTTTTGCTTGGGAACGTCCTCTTCCTGATTATTGCGTCTTCTGGCCATTTAAACCGGTACTTTACTATGGGGAATTAGGCTATGATGGAAATATCGAACCCGGCATCTTCTACCGCTTCGATTACTACATCCTTCATTCCCTCGGTTTTTGTCTCAACCGTAAGGATTTTATCGGTGTTATCCGTGTCCACGGACCACTTTTCAATACCCTCGACATCATTCAAAAATCCTGAAACGGCGTTCACGCAACCACCGCAGTTTATGTTTGTTTTGAATTGAAGTGTTTCCATTTTCTTGATCATTATTTGAATTATCGGATATTTGCCGTTCGAAAACCTAAATGAGAAATGATCAATCTCGCCATTTTTGCTTCCGGTACGGGTTCCAACGCACGTCGAATCATGGAGCATTTTCAAGGGCATCCCTTAATCCGGGTGGCTTTGGTCGTATCCAATAAACCCTCCGCCGGTGTCCTCAAAATCGCCGATGAATTCGGGATTGCAAAGGTAATCATAAATAGGGAGTCCTTGAAGGATAAGGACACAACACTAAGACGGCTTGGGTCGTTCAATATAGACTTTATCGCTTTGGCGGGTTTTTTGTTGTTAATTCCCAAGCATCTGGTTCAAGCATTTCCTTCACGTATCGTGAATATACACCCTGCATTACTGCCTGATTTCGGCGGTAAAGGGATGTACGGGATGAACGTTCACCGTGCCGTAAAAGAAACCGGTGTTGAAAAAACGGGCATGACCATTCATTTCGTGAATGAAAAATATGACGAAGGTGAGACATTATTCCAAGCGGAAGTAGCGGTGAAAAGGGAGGATTCCCCTGAAATTATCGCAAAAAAGGTACTTGCCTTGGAACACAAGCATTATCCCGTCGTATTAGAAAATGTGATTATCCGTAATTTGGTTAATGAAAAGGATCAAGAATCCTAGGATATTTGAAAAACTGCCCCATTAATTTGTTTAACAAACACTACCATGAAAGGACTTAAACCATCATTTCTACTGTTCCTTACTTTTTTATTGTCTTTTTCCCTTTCCGCCCAGGATTGGAAAAAATCAGCCAAAGATGCCGAGTCCTTGTACAATCAAGGGAAATTCCTTGAGGCAGGGGACAAGTACTTCGAGGCTTGGCAGGGAAAGCAAAAAAAATTGGATTACGCCTACATGGCGGGAACCTGTTATTTCTTGGCTAAGCAATACACCAAGGCGGTTCAAGCATACGCTCCCGTTAAGGATATGAATGACACTTATGATCAAGTAGGTTTTAACTATGCCCGCGCCTTAAAAAGTACCGGTGCCTATGATGAGGCGGGTCGTGAATTCGTTTATTTTATCAATTCGTACAAGGGTAGCGATTTTGCCCAAGTAAGCCAAGTGGTCCAAAACGAGATTTTAGGCTGTGAAATGGCTTTGAAAATGGACGATAATCCTGATGGGCCTACTATCAGCCACCTAGGGGAAGGCGTGAATACTCCCGAGTTGGAGTATGCCCCGATTCCTTACACGGATGATATCTTGTACTTTTCCTCAACCATGGAAGGTTCCTCTAAAATTTACCGTGCCCAACGCAAGGGTGATGTATGGAACCGTTCTAATATCGAAGTAAAGATTTTCGATAATACGGAAAAGAAACACTTCGGCAACGGGGCGTTTTCTCCTGACCGGGAAAGATTTTACTTCACGCAATGCGAGGAGGTGAATTCCTTCGAGAATCGCTGTGATTTATACTACGTTGAAGGTACGGGAACGGGTGGATGGACGGAACCCATTAAGCTTCCGGAATACATCAATGATCCCAAAGCCACCACCACGCACCCTAGTATAGCTCATGTTGACGGGGTGGAATTCCTATATTTCTCGACCGACCGCGAAGGAGGTAAGGGCGGAAGGGATATTTGGTTCGTAAGCCGTTCCTTGGAAAGTGATTCAGAGGATTTTACTTTCCCCAAGAATTTAGGCTCCAAGATCAATACACCCGGGGATGAAGTAACTCCCTTTTATGACAATGAAAGAAAGGTGTTGTATTTCAGTTCCAATGGTCAAGTAAATATCGGCGGATTGGATATCCTGAAATCCGAAGGGCATCAATTTGATTGGAAAAAACCTGAAAATATCGGGGCGCCTTATAATTCCCCGGCTGATGATTGGTTTTTCATTTATGAAAGCAATCCTTCCGAAGGGTTTTTAGTGTCCAACCGCAAACACGGGATGGAAAAACTATCTACCGCGCACGAGGATATATTCTCTTTTTCCGAAGGTACTTCCGAATTGGTGGTAGCGGGTAGACTTACCGATGGTAGCGAAGCTTTATCGGATGTTAGTCTTACCCTTCTTGAAGTAGCCGGGAACGGACAGAAAAGGATAATTACCAAAAAGGTACTTTCCGAAACATTCCGCCTTGCCATTATTGAAGGAAAAACCTATATGATCCAAGCGGAAAAACCGGGACATGCCACGGAAGTCATGGAGTTTACCGTTTCGCCCGGCACGGGATCCATTACGCGTAATATCGTATTGAAGAAAACAGGTGGAGTTGCGGATGTACCAAAGCCTGTCATCACCCGGCCTGAACCGCAAAAACCCGTGGTAAATGTCCCGAAACCGAATGCCGAAAACGTAAGCGCCCAACCGGACACAAACCCGATTTCGGAACCTTCGTCAAGACCCGTTGAAACGCCAAAGCCTACTTATGACCCACCTGCCGTAACGGAATCAAAGCCTATGAAACCGGCAGTGGAAACACCCGACCCGGTTGTTGAAACGCCTAAACCAACCGTGGAAGCGCCCAAGCCCGTAGTTGACCCAAAACCGGTTCCTGAAACCGTTTATGATCCACCAAAACCTACATACGAACCACCCAAGCCTACACCTAAGCCAAGCATTGAGCCCGAAAAACCGGTTTACACGGAAACGACTCGTCCGGTCTACACGGAACCTGAAAAACCGGTATATACCGAGCCTAGTCGCCAGCCGGATACTAGAATCAGCGATTACCCCAATTTCGGAGGAAATTCTTCTTCAGGAACATACACTGAACCTAGCTCCTCCGATTCTTCTTCTGGAGGACATTCCTCCTCGTCCTCATCGGATTATCCAAGTACATCATTCGCTTCAGGAACCTATTACAAGGTTCAAATGGAGGCAATGAAATCCTTCAATGAATCCAAGTATTCCGGTTTTTATGACCTAGGAAGCGTTGAAGGGGAACGTACCGAGGACGGGAGATACGTCCGTGTCCTTGTCGGGAATTTCTACTCCCGGGATGAAGCGGTAAATGCCCGTGAGGAAATCCGTAGTCGTGGGTATGATCGTGCTTACATCGTTGAATACCGTGATGGTGTCAGGAAGCGCATTAAGGTTTTCCAATAGGGATTTCTAGATGCCTTAGATGTACTGACATTTAAACTTGAGGACAAAAGAACTACGGGTTAACAGCAAAAGGAAATATAACAGGTCGCACCTCCGGCGCTTAATTTTATATTGCAAATTGCCTTCAAATCATTGTATGCCTCTCCGAGGCAAAAATACCCTTAAGATTCTTTGTCAATACATCTACCGTCTAACTGTAATGACAAAGAAACTTAAGGGTATTCTCTTAGTAAGGCTTTTGCCCCAGCGAGGCAATCCATTATTCGAGTGAAGAAAGAAGAATAAATCAAGCGCCAAAGGTGCGTGGTATAAAATCTTTTGCTTGGTTCCTCCTGATTTTAAAAATCTTTTGTCCTTAAGTTCAAATGTTAGTACATCTAGCGTCTAACATCTGAATAACAACATTTTAGAAGGGCACCTAGTTGAAAATCCAGCAATAGATTTACCTAATTGAGCCTTCTTTTTCTTTTTACAAACGCCCATCCCCACCACAGTAATTACAAGTAACGTAGCCTCCTTTTTTTACGTCTATACAATCCTCGTAGGTTTGATAATATTTACCTGAAGAATAGGTGTAATCATAGGTAGTAGTGCAGTCTTTTTCCGTCCATTCATGCCAATACGAACCGGTGCCTTTGCAAGAATGACAAAAATGATTCTTCCAAGTGGATTTCGCTTTAGTAGTAGTCCTAGCGCGTTCCGCTTGCGCCCTTCTTCTCTCCTCGGCTTCCCTTGCGGCACGTTCCTTGG
>JAHDDF010000126.1 GCA_020629475.1 Saprospiraceae bacterium | reverse complement strand
TGGGGGCAGTATTAATGTATTCCTAAGTCTATTAAAACAAAACAGGCTATTCGATAATCGGATAGCCTGTTTTGTTTTAGAGGAGCCTTAAATAAAAAAAGAGCCGCTCTCGGGAGAGCGACTCAGAAATGCACCTTAAAAACCCCGAATCTTTACCACGATACTGTGGTTATTTTTTTGGTTTTAGCGCTGGTGTTGCGCTTTTTATTTCTCGTGGGGGAGTTTCTTACCGTTTTCTCCTCAAAGGTCCCTAGGTGCAAGGGTGTGTTTGTTTCTTTGTGTACTTCAAATGTAGGGGTGAATTTTGCGTTTTCGGGGCTTTTTCGGTCAAAGCGCCTGTTTCGACAGGTGAAATGACGGATTTTGACGGTGAGTGAAAATACGACTAAGCCCCTGCGGAAATACATCCGCAGGGGCTTAGTCTTTACCATATTAAAAGGAGAAACTCTAGTTGATGAGATTCAATTTCGAGAGCAGATCATCCCTGTAAGTTTTACTGATGGGAACGATTTCACTGTTTATTAGGATTCCTGAATCTTCGATATCCACGATTTTTTTGATATTCACCACGTATGAGCGGTGCACCCTGACGAATTTGGTGTCAGGTAATTTAGAAAGGATACTCTTCATGGTGGTATGTACCACTTGGTTTTTGCCTTCCACAAGTTTGATGAGGATATAATCTCCCTTTGCCTCAATCATGTAAATATCCTTGATAAGGATTTTTACCAAACGCTTATTTACGTTCACGTAAATTTCCTCCGGTGCTTTTTCGGCAGGAGGCGCTGCGGCAGGCGTAGCGGTAGGACTTATGGGTGCGGCGGAGTTGCCTTGGATTCTTTCCTTGGCACGGTTCACCGCGCGGATAAATCTATCGAGCGTTACCGGTTTCAATAAATAGTCCACCACATTATAATCGAATGCCTCAATGGCTTTCGTATCATCCATGGTTGAAATGACCACGTTAATTTGCGGATTACTTTTTAGGATGTCAAATCCGGAAATATCCGGCATATGAAGATCTAAAAATATAAGATCCAAGTCTGTTCTTTCAGCGATAACACCGAGGGCTTCCACGGGATCGGAATAACTTCCGATAACGTTAAGCTTCAGTCTTTCACAGTATGAAGACAAGGTTTTGCAGTAGAATAAGTCGTCGTCGACGATAATGCAATTCATCGTAATTGTTGTTCTATGAATTCGTTGGCAGTATCAAAACATTTATTTACCCTTTCAATGGTGGGCGGATTGATTTTTTTACCTTCCTTTAAATATGTTTCGACATTCTTCAAAAGATTGAAAGCAAATTGCATTCCTAATATGGAAAACTTGCTAACTGCCTTGTGTATTATTTGAATTAGCGGTTCATTTTCTGATTGGGAATAAAAATAAGGGATTTTTTCCCTTGCTTCAAGGAACTGGGCCTGGAGTATTAATAACATTTCACGTTTTAATTCCGGATCGCTCCCTGTCATTTCACTTAAATATTCCCCGTTCGGGGTTTCGTAAGTGGATGCTACGATAGATTGTACGCGCTCTAAGTAGGATTGGGTAGGGGTGTTTTCCAAGTCTTCCAGTGCCTTGCCCTGTCTTGCTTCGTAGAATTCCGGTTTTGAATTTTCCGTTTTCACTTTCGCGAAGGGGAAGCCGAGAATTTCGGTTTCGTGCATTTCCCCGAAAGGCGGGGACAGGAAGATGAAGTCCGGGAATTCCTCTTTTTCCAAGGAGGAAATTTCCTGCGGGGATTCAATAGCGCGTAAGGAATGACCTTGGGATTTTTCGAAAAAGGCGCGCAAACCTGATCGTAAATCTTGGTTGTCGGGAATTAAAAGGAATTTCATATGCGGAAGTTAATGGAAAGGTAGCGATGTGTTTAATTGAGGGAACGGTTTTTTTACGATTGTGATAATTTTCTTGATTTTAACGACGGATAAAGCCCGTTGAACGATAGTTATGTTTTCTTGGCTGAAACCTTGAAATCCACATTTGTGGATATTGCGTTTTTCAATAATAAGTAAGAGGTTCTGAGGAATTATCAACTCGAATTTAATGTAATGGTTTTCTTGTTAGGTGTATATAAATGAGAATTTTGTCTAACACGTTTTGGTGACAGACAATTCAATGGTTTTAAAATAAATAAAATTCGAGCGGATACCATGTCACGAGGCAACATGAAATAGAAAAATGTCGGGTACGAAATGTAGGATGTTTGGATAAACGAACGAATCCTACAACATAAAAATAAAACGTACCGATATGAAACACCTAAACAATAACCGTCTCGGCGTATTCTTTCTTTCCTTGGCTTTATTCCTTTTGTTGGTTACTGCTTCCGCATTTTCCCAAAATGAAACATGTAATATTGTTTCGGTGGAATTTTTACCGGGCGATTGCTATAATACAAATGGTATGCCAGTTCACGATGTAACGGTGAACATCAACTACGAAAACGCACCCCAAGAAGGGATGATTTTCCTTCAGCTAGGTGGGCAACCGTATTTTATTCCCTATGAAGGGGCAACCGGTTTTACCTCTACCACGCTAGAGGCATTACCTTCCCAGTCTCAATTGATGAGCGCCAATTTATACTTCACGGGGAATACCCTTTGTTCCGAATCCATTTTCTTTGCTTATTTAGCTCCTGCCCCATGTGAGGAAGTATCTTGCGGCATTACGGGCGTATCCGCTTTTGCGGGGCCGTGTTACTACGATAACGGTGCCTACCACGACGTTGAGTTAAGCATCAGTTATGAAGGTGCGCCGGAAACAGGGGTTTTATTCGTGGAAGTAGGGGGGCAAATTTCTTTCTTGGAATTCGATGGCACTTCAGGTATCATCGAGGCAACCGTAGAGGGTATTCCTTCCGCTAGCCAATTGGTTACCACAAACGTTTACTTTACGGGAAATACCTTATGCTCCTATAGCACTTTTGCGCTTTATTTGGCGCCTTCGCCTTGTGAGCCGCCTAGCTGTAATATTGAATCCATTTTTGCGGAATCATCTGATTGTTATCATAACGGGGAAGAGTCTTTACATGACGTTACCCTTAGTATTCCTTACGAATCCGCACCGGAAGAAGGTGTGTTATTCGTGGAATTGAACGGTCAAACCGCTTTCTTTCAATATACGGAGGCTTCGGGCGTAGCGACGGTAAGTTTTGAAGGGCTTCCCGCCAATGGCCAAATGATGACGTCTAATGCTTATTTCACCGGAAATACGCTTTGTTCCGAGTCCGTTTTCGGTCTTTACCAAGCACCTTGGCCTTGTTCCCCGCCGCCTTGCGGAATTACGGGAGTAGAGGCACAGGTAGGAGAATGTTATTACGATGGCGATTCCTTTCACGATGCGGTATTGACTTTCTCGTATGAGTCAGCGCCGGTAGGTGGCGTATTATTCGTGGAAATGGGAGGCCAAGTAAATTTTGCCGAATAT
Source organism: Saprospiraceae bacterium (assembly GCA_020629475.1). Taxonomy (GTDB): domain Bacteria; phylum Bacteroidota; class Bacteroidia; order Chitinophagales; family Saprospiraceae; genus JAHDCE01. The sequence continues at coordinate 7,513 of JAHDDF010000126.1, read as the reverse complement.
GAGGGTGCCACGGGAACCGTTTCCGTTCCGATGGAAGGTTTAACGTCGGCGGGGCAAGTGATGTCCGTAAATGCGTATTTCACGGGTAATACCTTGTGTTCCTTCTCCCAATTCGGGGTATACCAAGCACCGTTCGCTTGTTATGAACCTTGTGTGATTAATTCCGTCCAAGTAGCTCCCGGGGCATGTTATTATGACGGTGGCTCCTTCTTTGATTTAGATATCAGTATTGATTACGAGAATGCACCCGTAAACGGACAACTTTACATCGGGGCCGGGCAGTTCTCCGATATCGTTACCGTAGACCCTGCCCTTGGAACTTTTGATTTGGAATTCATCGGGCTACCTGCCACGGGCAATAATTTGGATTTAGAAATTTACTTTACCTCCGATCAAGCATGTACGTATTTCGCTGAAGGAATTATTCCTTCTCCCGAGGCTTGCGCTCCTCCTGCTTGCGCCCTTGAATTGGGTACGAACACGGGTGCAAGTGAGTGCTATTTTGACGGTGCTGCACATTATGATGCCGAAATAGAATTCGTTTTTGAAAATGTAGGAGAAGCTTCAGTCTTGGTAGTTAACCTTCCGGGAGGAACGGAAACCATCGAAATTGAACCGGGGACGGCAAGTACCAATGTACTCTTGGAAGGGCTTCCTGCTAACGGTGAGGACGTTTACGTAACGGCATATTTCCTTGGTAATACGCTCTGTTCTTACTCCGGCATAGCTTTCACGGCACCGGAAGCATGTGAGCCTCCCGCCTGCGCTATTACCGAAGTAGCTTTTGAAGTAGGGGATTGCTATGATGAAAGCTTCTTTGATGCCTTCGCTATCGTAAGTTACGAAGGCGCACCGGAGACCGGTGGTTTAGTAGTGGTATTGAATAATCAAACGGAGGTAGTTGCCTTGGATGGAACTTCAGGAACTATAGAGATTCCGTTCCAAGGATTGGCGGCAAACGGTAACCAATGGGTTACCAATGTATACTTCACGGCGAATACGCTTTGCTCTTACTCCGGCATAGCTTTCACGGCACCGGAAGCATGTGAGCCTCCCGCCTGCGCTATTACCGAAGTAGCTTTTGAAGTAGGGGATTGCTATGATGAAAGCTTCTTTGATGCCTTCGCTATCGTAAGTTACGAAGGCGCACCGGAGACCGGTGGTTTAGTAGTGGTATTGAATAATCAAACGGAGGTAGTTGCCTTGGATGGAACTTCAGGAACTATAGAGATTCCGTTCCAAGGATTGGCGGCAAACGGTAACCAATGGGTTACCAATGTATACTTCACGGCGAATACGCTTTGCTCTTACTCCGGCATAGCTTTCACGGCACCGGAAGCATGTGAGCCTGTAAGTTGCGCCATTAACGATATCGTTTACGAGATAGGTGATTGCTATTGGGACGGTGCCGCCTTATATGATATTTCCGCTACGGTATACTTTACCGCAGCGCCGGAATCAGGGGCATTGATTTTAAACATAGGCAACCAAAATGTAGTGGTGGAATTTGATGCGGGCGCTTCTTCCGTAACCGTGAATATCACGGGATTGGAGAGTAACGGTGGTGACGTGTATGCTTCCGCCTTCTTCTCCGCGAATACGCTTTGTTCCTATTCCGGTTTAGCATTTACCGCTCCCGCTCCTTGTGAAGCACCACCGTGTGCTCTAGGGGAACCGGTATTTGAACTTAGTGATTGCTATTGGGATAATGGTTCCATGTATGATTTGGTAATCAATATCCCTTATGAAAACGCACCCGTTGATGGAATGCTATTGCTATCCGTTAACGGTGCGTCCCAGAATTATCCGTATGAAGGTACATCCGGGCTTATGACCTTGAACGTATCCGGGCTTGAGGCAAATGGTTCGCCTGCTACGGTAGCCGGGGTTATCCTTGGTACTGACGGTTGTGGATTTACAATGGAGCAAGCATTTATCGCTCCCGAGGAATGCCAACCTACTACCTGCTCCATTACGAGTTTATTCTCCGAGGCAGGAACTTGTTATTGGGACGGTGGCGCATTCTATAATGCGGAGGTAAATATTGGTTTTGAGAACGCGGCACCTAACGGAACCATTATCGTTAGCGTGGGTGATGTAGCCCAAGAACTGCAATACGAGGGAGAGAACGGATTTATTACCGTTGTCTTCGATGGTTTAATCCCGACCGGAGCAGAGACGGAGGTAGCCGTAATGCTAGAGCCGGGTTGTTCCGCGACGACCAACTTCATGGCACCTGAACCTTGTGAGGCACCATGCCCGGAAGCGGGACTTGCTTGTGATGACGGTAATCCGGAAACCATAAATGACGTTACCGACGGGGATTGCGGTTGTGCGGGTGTACCCATTACTTCAGAGGCTTGTCCTATCGGGGAAACCGGCTTGATTACCATTTCCTCCCCTTCGGCGGATATTTGGTATGACGTATTTTTGGTTCGCTCTTATGAGAATCCGGTAATCGTGGCTTCCTTGGTGACCACCAATGATGCCGACCCTGTAACCGTAAGGATCAGGAACGTTCAATCCCAAGGCTTCCAAATCCAATTGGATGAATGGGATTACCAAGACGGTGAGCACGGAGCGGAGGAGATACACTACGTAGTAATGGAGGCAGGTACCCATACCCTTGCCGACGGGACCCTCATTGAGGCAGGAACTACGCTTGCCGCTGAGGAATACGTAAACGTGAACTTAAGTACAGCTTTCACGGAAATGCCGGTTATACTAAGTCAAGTAACCGGAGCGGATTCAGGAAGACCCTTGACTACACGCGTTAATAATGCGGGTACACAAGGATTCTCGGTTCGTTGTACTTCCGAGGAGGATTATTATAGGAACGGTAATCCATTAACCACCGACGAGCAAATTTCATGGATCGCGATTCAACAAGCGGTAGGTGGCGGGAACGGTTATGCCAAGTATGAAACCGGGCTAATCGAAGCGAATGATAATGGTGGAACGATAGACTTTATCCAATCCTTTGACTTTAAGCCCGTTTGGATTTTGGGTACTCAAACCGAAAATGGGCAAGACGCTAACCAAGTACGTGGACACGGCTTGGATGCCCTTGGAGGGTTTGTTTTCCTTCAGGAGGAGCAATCCCGTGAACCTGAAACATCCCATACCAATGAGGCAGTAGGTTTCTGGGCTTTGGATTTCGGTGTGATTTACGGAGAATGCGCCCAAGCAAGAGCCGAACAGCCTGAGGAGTTGGTAGAGCTAGGCTTCGGGGTATATCCTAACCCCGCGGTATCTTATACTAATATTTCACTGGAGGAAAATGAAGAGAGCGCTATCGTTACGATTATAGACCAAGCAGGAAGAATTGCCGAAGTAAGGGAAATGCAAGCGGGGGAAACCCTTCTACGTTTGGATTTGTCCGGGTATGCGCCCGGTCCTTATTTCGTACAGGTTAAAACAGGATTGCGTTTTTCCACCAAGAGGTTTGTCGTGGTAAAAGATTAGGCTTTCTTTATTCGTATTAATTATAATTCAGGCCGCCATTCCTATAGAGGAGTGGCGGTTTTGTTTTTTATCGATGATGGCCTCTAGAATAGTTCGTCTTTAGGTTCCACTTCCCCAAGAGGTTCAACTTCATCAATGGGTTCCACCTCTCCTTCGGGTTCCACTTCAAGAATATTTTCCTCTTCATCAAGAACCTCCCTTTCTTCAGGTAGTTCTTCAACCAAATTTTCCTCAATGAAAGAATCATTAGAAGGAGGTGTACAAGCAAGAAGAAAGCCGAAAATGAGGAATGCGAAACAAAGGGATGTCTTATTCATGATGTGTATTTTTGAATAAGACGAACTTTAGCCACTTTGTGGTTACCGTTCAAGTATTATTTCTCCCCGCAGATAAGTTTAAAAGCAAAGAATTCCAGCATCTCCCTCACTTCATCAAAGTTATCTCCCTCCACTTTTACGTCCGTCAAACGGGGGAGATGTTGGGCGAAATAAATGTGGTTGTTCGCCATTTCGAATAAGTTGGAGGCAAGGGCGTGAGGGTAGGGGAAGTTCGGGTTTAATTCTGAAATGACCTTGGATATCTTTTCCGAGAGTTGCTTGTAATTCAAGAAGAATCCTTCCCTGTTTTCCTTGTCGACTTGCTTGGTATGGTATGCTTTGCTTCCTTCGGAAATAATAAGATTGTGTAGGATATTCTCGTTCACGTATTCAATAGCAGGATTATCCTGCGGGGCTGAAACCAATGTATCCAGAATGATCCGCAGTCTCCGTTTAGGATCATCCACGTTTCTCGTATTTATATCAATGAGGTAGCTCACCCATTCCCAATACCAAGAAACCAAGAATAGCAAAAGCATGTGCTTATTCTCGAAGTAGCGATAGACGGAAGCCTCCGTGGATTCCATCCTTTTTGCCAATTTTTTGAAATTGAATGATTCAAAACCAATTTCATCAATTAGCAGGATACTGTGCTTAATGATTTTCTGCCCCAAAGGTGTCCCTTGTGGATCACGTAGGTACAGCCCCTCGTTCAAAGTTATTTTGATACCGATGCCCATGGACAAAAGAATATTACTTGGTTAGATTCCTTCTTAGAGCGTGTTCAGTTTTTACCAATTTGGCTAGACTCGTCCCTTTTTGTCCTGAACTTCGTTACAAATCCCGATAACTATCGGGACATTTAGCTATGCTAAACTCCGCATTTTGTGCCTCATTCAAAACAAAAATTGACTGTTTCTATTCCAATAAGCAAAATCTGAACACGCTCTTAACAAATGTAATAAAATTGCAGGATTCATACCCGTTAAGGGCAAAGCTAGCGAAAATATTTTTAATAATAGTATTGCTATTATGAACAAAAGTTTGTTACATTTGTCTCGTTGTTGTGCTTTTTCGAATAATCGAAAAGCTTAAATTTTCATTTTTTAAAAATCTTGCCCGGAAATGCGCTGTCCTGTATTTGGACGGCCTATCATTTTCGTGCCTTGATTTTTGCAAAACAAAGTAAGATGAGTCCATCACCAAACAATTTATTTGGCAATCTGAAGTACGACGGGCCCGCGTCCATCGTAGTATTTTTGGTTGCCGTTCCCCTTTGTCTGGGAATCGCCCTGGCTTCCGGAGCACCACTGTTTTCCGGGATCATTGCGGGTATCGTAGGAGGTATCGTCGTTGGTGCCTTAAGTGGTTCCCAATTAGGGGTTAGTGGTCCTGCGGCGGGTCTTGCGGTTATCGTTTTGACCGCTATTAATGAGCTAGGCGCATTTGAAACCTTCCTGTTAGCCGTAGTAATCGGTGGTGTATTCCAAGCATTACTTGGTTTTGCCAAGGCGGGAATTATCGGGTATTATTTCCCGTCTTCCGTGATTAAGGGAATGCTTTCCGGTATCGGTATAATTATTTTCCTCAAGCAAATTCCGCACGCCTTTGGTTATGATAAGGATTATGAAGGAAGCTTGGCTTTCCAGTCCCCTGATGGTCATAATACTTTTTCCCAATTGTATTACATGTTCGAGGCGATCAGCCCTGCGGCAATCATAATTACATCACTTTCCGTTGCTATCCTCATTCTTTGGGAGCGTCCGTTCATGAAGAAAATCAAGATTTTCCAAATCGTTCAAGGACCGCTTATCGTAGTGGCATTGGGAATTTTCTTAAATCTTCTTTTCCTGAATATTGAAGGCTTTGGTCTAAGAAGTGATCAAATGGTATCCATTCCCGTTCCTGAAACCATCGGTGGATTCTTCGGGCAATTTACCTTCCCTGATTTCAGCCAGATCGGTAACGGTGCCGTTTGGACCACCGCGATTACGCTAGCCGTGGTAGCGAGTTTGGAAACCCTACTTTGCCTTGAGGCAACGGATAAATTGGATCCTTTCAAGCGCGTAACACCGGCTAACCAGGAGTTAAAGGCACAGGGTGTAGGAAACATCGTTTCCGGTTTGATTGGTGGTTTGCCCATCACGCAGGTAATCGTAAGGAGTTCCACCAACATCCAATCCGGTGGTCGTACCAAGATGTCGGCGATCCTTCACGGTTTAATCCTTTTGGGTTGTGCGATGGCAATACCCGCCGTATTGAATCTTATCCCACTTGCTTCCTTGGCGGCAATCCTATTCTTGGTAGGTTATAAGTTGGCGAAGCCGGTATTGTTCAAGCAGATGTGGAACTTGGGGCAGCGTCACTTCGTACCTTTCATCGTAACCATTCTAGGAATCGTATTCACCGATCTTTTGATGGGAATCGGAATTGGTTTGGTAGTAGCTATTTTCTACATCCTATGGAATAATTACAAGAAACCATTCTTGTTCCAATCCGATAAGCACATTCAAAACGGGACCATCCGTTTGGAATTAGCGGAGGACGTAACCTTTATTAATAAGGCGTCCATCCAGCGTACCCTCACTCAAATCCCTGATGGCGCGAAAGTGGTTATTGACGCATCCAAGTCTATTCACATTGATCAAGATGTAGTTGAAATCATCGAGGAATTTAAAGCGAATGCGGAGTACCGTGATATTGACCTTGAGTTAATTGATTTCGAGTCCGTGGACATCAAGAATCCGGTGAAGGAAGTGGAACATGCCCTTGCCAATAATTTGATCACCTCTACCAACGGTAAAGTAAAAACCGTTGATTCAGATAATACCTATAATTAATTGCTCATGAATCCGGAAGTATTAAAAGACGCCATCACGCAAACGCGTGATACCCAAGCTGCGATCAGCCCTGCTACGGCAGTTTCCCTACTCAAGGCAGGAAACGCGCGTTTCTTGGCGGGGGAACCCGTAAACCGTGACCTGCACGCACAAGTAAAACAAACAGCCACGGGGCAGTATCCTTTTGCCGCCATTGTTTCTTGTATTGATTCCCGTATTCCTACGGAAATCGTATTTGACCAAGGCGTAGGGGATGTATTCAACGCCCGTATCGCCGGAAACTTCGTGAACGAGGATATCCTTGGTAGCCTTGAATTCGCTTGTAAATTGGCGGGCTCCAAGGTGATCGTGGTAATGGGGCATACCTCATGCGGTGCTGTAAAAGGTGCTTGCGACCACGCAAAATTGGGTAACCTTACCCAAATGCTGGATAAGATTATGCCTGCCGTGGAAGCGGTAAAAACCGAACCCCACGAAGAGCGTAATTCAAGCAATATTGATTTCGTAAACCGGGTATCCGTGAAGAACGTGGAGTTAACCATTAAGGATATCCGTGAAAAAAGCCCTGTTCTTGCTGAAATGCACGACAATGGCGAAATAGATATAGTAGGTGCGATGTACGACGTGAAAAACGGATCCGTTGCCTTCTATTTGTAGTAGTATCTAGAGTAGAAATAAGTAGTGTTTTGTTTGGATATTAGCTTACTTGGTGGTCGCCGGCGTTCCGGCGGCCGCTTTTTTTTGTGGTAGATGGTGCAACCATCTACCATCGGTACAACAGTTGAATTTGTCTTCCTTCTTCCGAGTTTTATCGTTTTCCGTTTTAGGGGAAATGGTTCATTAATCTTTCTTTATGAAATATAATTCCGCATTCCCGCATACGAAACGGGT
>JAHDDF010000644.1 GCA_020629475.1 Saprospiraceae bacterium | reverse complement strand
GGAGACGCGAGCATCGCGTCTCTACATGTAATTGCGGGGAATCGTCTATTAAATCATTGCCGTTATCTATGTAAATCCCTTCTTCTCCTGATTTTTCAGTTCTTTGGTTAAAATTCGGGATGAATTACCACCTCCGCCATATGATCACCATTCTTGCCCGCAGGTGCCGAGAAATCGGTATTGCGCCCGGATTGGCATTGGTATTGGGGATTGTTCTTTTTGCGGGGGCATGTTGGCTAGCCTTTTCCCGGACGGTTTATGCTCCTTGGATTTTATCCGGTTTTGCTTTGGGTTACCTGCTCCGGTTAAGTACGGGACAAAGGAATGATTTTATTCTCTCCGTAGCGGATACAAAAACCTACCGGCAAATCCGGATGGCGGAGAACGGTTTGCTTGTATCGCCGTTTGCCGTTGCCTTTTTGGTTTTCGGTGCTTGGTGGTTCGCACCGGGGATTATCGTTCTTGGTTTATTGTTGTCCTTTATTCGATTCAAAAAAAGTAGCTCATTTACCATTCCTACTCCTTTTGGAAGTAGACCTTGGGAATTCGCGGCGGGTTTTAGGCGTACCCTACCCTTTCTTGGTATTATCTATTTCATTGCGGTAATGGGATGGGTTGTCGGGAATTTTAATCTGGGGATGTTTGCGCTTGGTTTGACTTTCTTGGCAAGCATGTATTTCCACTATGAAACGGAACCCGAATTCCCGGTTTGGATACAGGCGTTCACCGCTAAGGAGTTTTTAATGCGGAAGAGCCTTACGGCGATTTTATACTCCTCGGTTTTAGGGCTACCTATCGCAATAAGCTATTTGTTTTTACCGGGCGGTACACTTTGGGTAATCCCTCTCATTTTTATAATAGGATGGATATACGTGCTCTGTGTCCTATACGGCAAATACACCGACTTTCCTTCAAAAATGGGAATGGCGCCGGAATTACTTATCGGTTTCGGGATGTGGTTCCCGCCGGCAATGTTGGTATTGATGATTTACTTTTATTTTAAATCCATAAAACGGCTTCGGCTTACCCTAGGATGATTTCAATTACAGGACTTAAAAAATCATTCGGTTCCCACACCGTTTTACAAGGAATCGATTTGGAAATAAAAGCGGGAACGGTCTGCGGTATAGCCGGTGAAAACGGGGCGGGTAAAACCACCCTGTTCAGATGCATTTCAGGATTGGATTATCATGAAGGAAAAGTCGAGAGTCCTTTTTCTCCCTTGAAAAATCACTTGGGTTTCCTACAAACGGAATCCTATTTTTTCCCGAAAACCACGGGCAGGGAATATATCCGTTATTGCTTGCAAGCAAGGGGAATAAAAACGGAAAACTTAAACAATAAAAATATCTTTGAATTACCCTTGGATTCTTATGCCGAAAATTATTCCACGGGCATGAAAAAGAAACTTGCCTTGATGGCGGTTTTACTTCAAAAGAATGATGTATTAATATTAGACGAGCCTTTTAACGGTGTGGATATTCAAAGTAATATTATCATTACGGAAATCATCAAAAAATTAAAAGAACAAGGAAAAACCATTCTTATTTCCTCCCACATTTATTCCACCCTTACGGATACTTGTGATGAAATTCACCTACTCCGCGAAGGCAAATTGGTGAAGCGGGTAGAACGGGAACAATTCAAGGATTTAGAGAATGAGATGAAGCGTGTTACCTTGGGCAAGAACCTTCATCATTTCTTTGAATAAATTATTCCGCATTCAAATCCAATTTAGATAA
>JAHDDF010000643.1 GCA_020629475.1 Saprospiraceae bacterium | reverse complement strand
AGTTGTTAATTTACGAAAATGCAATTTTCCCTGTTTATAAAATCGTACCTTTAGTACACATTTCATTCTTTGTTTGTTTTTCCCGTCCGGATTCCCTCAGGACTTTTTACGGTTAGGATGCGCTGAGTTTAAGATGGTTTTTCACTTCTAATTCAGCGTTTATGTCAATCGATACCTATCTGGTGGAAGGTTCCACCCCGTTTTCCCGTAGCAGGTTATGGGATTTAAATCGGAATTATTATATGGAAAAAGGAATATCCGCCTGGAGTTCGGGTGATGTTCCTCATGAGTCCACGAGTAATTCCTTGATGGGTAAAACCTACGCGAAGCTGATTCTGGGATACCTAAGGGATGCTAAAATCAATGCCGTTTCAAAAGAACCCATCTACATTGTCGAATTAGGAGCCGGGCACGGGAGATTGGCGTTCCAGATCCTTTCCCACTTAAAGTCCCTTTCTAAAACGGATACGGATTTGCCGCCGTTTGTATACGTTCTTTCCGACATCATTCCCGAGAATTTGGATTTTTTTGATGCCCATCCATACTTCAAGGAATACTTGGAGGAGGGGGTTTTGGATACTTGCTTATTCGACGCTCTTGATTCCGAAACATTAGCGTTGAGGCATTCCGGAAAAACGATCCGGAAAGGCGAGGCAAAAAGTGGAATTATTGCCATCGCTAATTATTTCTTTGATTCCATCCCCTCGGATTTGTTCCGGATTAAGGCGGGCACTTTTTCCCCATGTGCGGTAAGTATCCGTTCAAAGGCGGATCCGTCCGTGTCAACGAACGAGGAAATACTTAAGGGAATAGAGATTGATATTGAGGAGTCCGAGCCCGAGATCCATTTTTTTAAGGAAAGGGTATTTAATTCGATGTTATCCGATTATTCAGGTGTACTTAAGGATACCTATTTGTTTTTTCCCACCCTAGGGATTCGATGCATTGAACGTTTGCGTGCACTTTCCGATTCCCGTTTGTTTCTATTAACCACGGATAAGGGATATTCGAGTTTAGCGGATTTGGAGGGAACCGCGGTACCCGACCCTTCCATTCACGGGAGCTTTTCCTTTTCCGTGAATTTTCATGCCCTCCACAATTATTGCCGGAGAACCGGAGGAAGGGTGTACGCCCCTTCCTTTGATAATTACCACCTTGAGTTGTCTTGTCTTTTGTTTGCGGGTGATGGAAATGCCACCGGCGGAATGGATACGGCATTTAAGTCGAGTGTAGAGGATTTTGGGCCTACGGATTTTAATATTCTCAAAAAAGCGAGTTACCGGTTGGCTGCGGCGCTTTCCATGGAAGAGATTTTAAGTTTAATAAGATTAAGTGCGTATGATCCGGGTTATTTCCGGGAAATTTATCCAAGGGTGAACGAGCTTTCAAAACGTATTTCTAAAAACGATAGAAAACGTCTTGCCGCTAGTCTATTAAAGGTTTGGGAAATGTATTTTCCTTTGGGCGAGGAATTTGATCTTGCTTTTGAATCAGCGGGCTTGATGTATGCTTTGGGCTACTTTGAAAAAGCACTTGTGTTTTTTGCGCTTTCGGAAGCGGAAAATGGATTACGCCCGGACGTCTTTTACAATCGGGTTTTGTGCCATTATCAATTGCGGCAGGATGATAAATTCTTGGAGGTATTAAAGGAGGCAAAAGGATATTTTCCGGATTATAAAAACTTCGAGGCTTTATCTAAATTGGATTTGAATGCGGAATAATTTATTCAAAGAAATGATGAAGGTT
>JAHDDF010000125.1:6826-11007 GCA_020629475.1 Saprospiraceae bacterium | reverse complement strand
TAAAGCGGCTCACATTTTTGGGATTTCTCATCTTATGGATAACGGGATAACGGGTTTTAGAGGTTCATCCTGAAAAGGTGAAAACTCTAACCTCATACATTCTCCTACACCCACCAAAAAATAATTCATAAAATGCCATACAATCCCAAAATTCACAATAGACGAAGCATTCGATTAAAAGGCTATGATTATAGCCAAGCAGGATTATATTTCGTAACGATATGCTGCCAAGGACGTGTATCCTATTTCGGGTTCGTAGAAGATGGTAAAATGAAATTAAACGATGCCGGTAAAATGGTAGAAAAATGGTATTGGAAATTGGAAAATAAATTTCCCGATATAAAATGCCACGAAATGGTGGTAATGCCCAATCACTTTCATTGCATCATCGAAAATACCGGCTCCCTTACAGCAGATCTCCCCTCTAATCCCCATACGTCCGTAAGGGCAGACCCACGTGTCTGCCCCGACCCTGATACATCCGTACCCGCAGACCCACGTGTCTGCCCCGATCCTAAAAACCCATGCGAACATATAGATCCGGACGAACACATAGGTAGGGACGAACACCTGGGTTCGTCCCTGCCGGGGGTGGTGCAATGGTTTAAAACCATGACGACCAACGAATATATCCGGGGCGTAAAAACATTGGGTTGGAAACGCTTTAACCGGAAATTATGGCAACGGAATTATTGGGAAAACATCATTCGAAATGAATTATCCTATCATCGGATTTCAAACTATATTAGAGCAAATCCAAAAAAATGGAAAAAGGATAAATTTTCAGATTGATCATTACAAAAATGGATTATACCCAAACCATTTTGATTTGGGTATAACAAACCCTTACACTTGAAAAATACCACGGTCATAAATATCATCTTCACCCTTATTCTTTTCTCCCTTGTATTTTCTTGTATTGAAAAGAAGGCAGCGAAAATAGAAACCAAGGACTCCGTTTATATAAATCCATCAAAAAAGGATTCTTTAACTTTCACCTCAGGCATCCGTTCCATTTTTCAAGACAGTCAAGGAAATTATTGGCTAGGAAGCCACCAAGAAGGCGTTGCAAAATATGACGGGAAATCATTCGAATATTTTACGACAAGGGAAGGTTTATCAGGTAATCAAGTACGTACCATTCAAGGGGATAACAAGGGGAATATTTGGTTTGGAACAGGATCTGGCGTAAGTAGTTTTAACGGAAACGAAATTACGAATCATACACAAAACCAAGGGATTGACACCTTAAACGAATGGACAAAAACGGAAAACGATCTTTGGTTTAATGCGGGAAATCAAGCAGGCGTATTTAAATATAACGGAGCACAATTACAGTATTTACCCTTCCCTTCTCTCAAAACCTTAAATCAGAATAACGCATATTTTGTTACTTGTTTTTCGGAAGGAAAAAATGATATAATTTGGGCAGGGACATATGCGGGCGTAATCGGTTATGATGGTCATAATTTCACTGTTATCAATGATGAAACTTTAGCATTTAATGATGCGGGGGATTTAATGCATGTCAGAAGTATTTTGGAAGATTCAAAAGGTAGGCTTTGGATTGGGAATAACGGAATAGGCGTATTATTAAAGGAAAAGAATACAATCATTAATTTTTCCGAAAAAAATAATCTTATCCACCCGGCAAGTTCAAAAAGCGGAAGTAAATCCCCTGCCGGAACATTGGAACACGTTTTCGCTATTGCTGAAGATAAAGACGGAAATATTTGGTTCGGGGATAGGGACACCGGTGCTTGGAAATACGATGGAAAAACCGTGGTAAACTATACAATAGACCCTACGCTTTCCTCCCCTATGGTTTGGTCGATTTATAATGATAAGGAAGGTAATTTATTATTCGGAATGGCGGATAAAGGGGTTTATAAATTTAATGGGGATTCGTTTGATAGAATGTTTTAAAAATAAAACACTATCGCCTCAGGTCGTACCTCAGACGATAGTGTAAATTATCTCAAACCGGAAATCAATACCGCTCCAAATCAATCATCTGGTATCCGTCATCAATCTGATCATTATATTTATATACCAAGTTGCAAAGCAAATATGATTCCGTCTTGGAGGATTTAATCCAAATGCCCGCCCATTTACGCTTACCGCCATCCTTATACGTTTCTACATCGATAAGTTTATATCCGGCATCCCTGCGGTCGCGGCGAAGCTGCTTGAAATCATCCGTATCATAATTACGATTTAATTTCTCGGGTTCACCTTCTCGCCATACACCCGCCCATTTTCTTTTCGAGCCAACCATGTAGGTTTCTATATCAATAAGCTTATAGCCTTTGGATTGTAATTCCTTGCGCTTATCCCCGAAATCGTCTTGGCTTTGACCGCGATACATGGCGTATTTCCCGGTGCCTTTTTTCCAAAGCCCCGCCCATACGCGGGTACTGCCCGACATATACGTTTCCAAATCAATCAAACGGTAACCATCCGCATTAAACTCATCCCATTTGTCCTTGAATTTATCGTAACCCGCACCGCGCCACATGGCTTGTTTAACATCCTGCTTTACAAAAACACCATCCCATTTCCGCTTGGTACCGTCCAAGTAGGTTTCAAAATCGGAGCAGTGGTATCCCCTATCCCGCATGGTTTTCCACTCCTCGTAAAACTCATCATGACCGTATCCTTTGCGGATAACGGTTTCCCTATCCGTTTTGCGCCAAACGCCGGCATAAGTTCCCCCACAAGTACTTTTTAATTCACCGTCATCCTCAGGGCATTTATTCCTAGGATCATAAGAGGTCGTTTTTTCCAAAAGGATATTCCGCAAAACATGGGCAAATTGATACACATTGACATAATCACCGCCATTGGTCATGATACAAACGCCAATCTTTCTATTCGGATAATATTGTAAAATGGTACGGACATCATCGTGGGCACCGCCGTGCTGAATGCGCAGGTTGGTTCCGCTGTTGTATTTATCCACGCCGTAACGATAATTATCGTCCCCGTTCTCAACATCATCCCAAAGCGCTGAAGTATTATCCAATAAAGTACCGTTCATCATACCCTTCATGAACTTGGTCAAATCCTTGATATTGGATGCCCAACCACCACCCGGTAATTTCCAAGTGATTTTTCCTTCCTTGGTCGTTTTCAAGGCACCACTACAATCCTTATCAAAACCACCGATACTTGTGGAATAAGGCGTAAGACTACTCATATTCAAAGGATCAGCGATCTTATCCTCGACCCAATCCACGTAACCGTTAGGCGCTACGTTATCCAATGCCGCGCCGGCTAAATTGTGGCTAAAAGTGGAATACTTATACTTTTCCCCGGGCTTGGACAGCAAGGATTGGTTCTTGAAAACCGCTACCGACTGCTTGGAATTATAGGAATTATTCCCCGCCGTATATGCCGAGCGATTATATGTCCCGTAATGTTGGATACCGCCCATATTGGACATGGTATGCCCAAGGGTGATTTTCCCCTTATCGCCTGAATTCGACCAATTATCCACTACCGTATGAATCCTTGTATCCAAGGTAATTTTATCATCCTCAATAAGCTGGAAAGCCGCTACGGCATTTAAGGTTTTGGAAATGGATGCCCAACGAAAAACGGTATTGCTACTCACGGCTTTTTTATGGTCTAAATCCTGGTAGCCATAGCCTTTGGTCAGGATGGTTCTGCCATCCTTGACGATACCCACCGCCGCTCCGACGATCTCCTGCCGGACCATTTCGGCTCTTATCGCCGCTTCAAGCTCGGCGATAAGCACGGCGTCTTCGCTTGTATTTGTAGGCGTATGATTTTCTGTAGCATTGGGGATAAAAATACCGAGGAACAAGGTCCAAATCGGAAGGTGCTTTAGCCAGCTCATGGATGTAGGTTTAATGCAAAGGCGTGTAGCCTTAGGCGCTACATCCTATGCGGTGATTGTTTTTCAATAAATGGTGGTTATTGATGTTCTTCGGAAAAACCGAAGCTTTGCATCGTAACCATTATCTAAAATATTGAATTTCGAAGGGATTTTCAATGGGGGGTCCGATTTTGATTCGGAATGAGATATTGCAATAACATATTAAATAATTCCACCCCTCCGGGGTTCTTCACCTCCCTTACCCTTTGGGCTAGGGTAATTACATCCCTTCGGGATTACATTACAAATCTTTCCATTAGAATCCATCATTTTAATTACC
>JAHDDF010000125.1:4720-6726 GCA_020629475.1 Saprospiraceae bacterium | reverse complement strand
ACATTTCCCGTAGGTCGGCACGACCGCCACACGCAAAACGTAGGGTGCAGCCCTACGAAAAAAGCCATCCGAAAAAATTCGGATGGCTTTTTAAACATAAATAAATCGTATCTGCTTAACGCAATACCACTTCACTTTGGTAAGCGCCCGCTTTCAACTTCTCGGATACCTCGGAGAAAGCCTTCAAGGTAATATCGATGTCCTCTTTGGTGTGTGCCGCGGAAGGAATCAAACGAAGTAGGATAACGCCCTTAGGTACTACCGGATATACTACGATGGAACAGAAGATACCGTAGTTCTCACGTAGGTCATATACCAATTGCGTGGACTCACGTACCGTACCGTGCATGAATACCGGCGTTACGCAGGAGTTGGTTACCCCTAGGTCGAAGCCACGCTCCTTCAAACCGGATTGTAGCATTCTTACGTTCTCCCACAACTTGTCCTTATATTCCGTAGACTTGCGGATCATGTCCAAGCGCTTCAAGGCACCTTCCACAACAGGCATCGCCAAGGACTTGGCGAAGATTTGGGAACGCATGTTATACTTCAAGAAACGAACGATTTCCTTGTTACCCGCCAAGAAGGCGCCCACGGAAGCCATGGACTTAGCGAAAGTAGCGAAGTACACGTCGATTTCGTCTTGTACGCCTTGCTCTTCACCCGCACCGGCACCGGTTTTTCCTAGGGTTCCGAAACCGTGCGCATCATCCACCATAAAGCGGAAGTTGTACTTTTTCTTCAAGGCAACTAGCTCCTTCAAGATTCCTTGCTGACCACGCATACCGAATACGCCCTCGGAAATCAAAAGGATTCCTCCTCCTGTTTTCTCAACGACTTTCTGCGCGCGGATCAAACACTTCTCCGCATCCTCCGCATCATTATGGTTAAACGCGAAACGCTTACCCAGGTGCATACGGATACCGTCGAAAATACAAGCGTGGCAATCCTTATCGTACACGATAACGTCATGGCGATCCACCATACAATCAATGGAGGACATGATACCTTGGTAACCGAAGTTTACCAGTACTGCCGCTTCTTTCTGAACGAATTCCGCTAATTCACGCTCCAATTGGTCGTGAAGTTCCGTGTTACCGGACATCATACGTGAACCCATCGGGTAAGCAAGACCCCACTTAGCGGCTGCATCACCATCTACCTTTCTTACTTCAGGGTGGTTACCCAAACCCAAGTAATTATTGATGGACCAGCAGATAACCTCCTTATCACGGAAGTACATACGGCTGGAAAGCTCTCCTGTCAGTTTCGGGAAAATGTAGTAACCCTCAGCCTCGTCGGCATACTGCCCCAAGGAGCTCGTGTTGTTGTTTATCTTCTCAAATAAATCCATAAAGGTTGATTTTGTCACGCAAAGATAGGTAATCGGACGTAAACGGAATCCTATACCTTCTTTTAGTGTTTATATGATTGTGGAGAATCGCTCTAGGCTTCCTCCACCCACATCCTAAACGTCTCTAACACACCGAATTCGGAGATGGATTCAAAACCATCGATCATTACCATTGCCTCCCCGTATTCCATGAATAGCTTCTTCAAATCACCCGCAAAATCCGTTTTGCGTTGCTCGTCGAATGCTTTCGCCCTCAGAAGGGTGAGCAAGGGGGATTTGACTTCAGGCGCCTCGGTTTCGTAATTGTCGAACTTCCTACCTAAAGTAGAATCGGGATTGGGTTTTGCCTCTCCGCCGGGATAAAAGATAACGGTCAAGGTTTTCAAGAAAAACTCCTTCTCGGACGGCATTGCCACGTGATCCGCTACGGCTAGATTGAAGGAGATATTGGTTAAATCACGAATTACGTCATTAACGAATTGCTTGTGCGTCCTTGTGGAAACACGCTCCTTGTCCCTTATCCCGTACACCTTCCTCAAGGTGGTGGATAAGTCTTTCATTATTTTCTCGGTTTCCCTTGGCATGTGATTTTTCTTTTCGGACTACAAAGAAACGGAATATTGGCTTATCTCAAAAATGGATTGATGCTCTT
>JAHDDF010000125.1:0-4620 GCA_020629475.1 Saprospiraceae bacterium | reverse complement strand
GGTTCATTGGAAAAATCAATAAAAACAAATTCTCGAAAAAGGGCAACGGATAATCATCCAACGGCAACGCACCATAGTATACCGGGAAATCAAGGGCACCCCTACCCCATCTTGTGAGTGTAATCAAATGAAACACTTGAAATCATCCATAAAAACGGATGAGGAAAAAACCGGATATCATGAAAAGATCACTCATAGCCATTATCGGAATCCTATTCTTGGCTTCCTTCAAGATAAATGCACAAGAAACCACGGATAAAACCCTTTCACCTTACTTCTTCGTTAAAAGCGAATCCTCCAACACGGAGCAAATGCCCCTTGAATCCACTACTGCGGATGTCAATATTGCCGGGGTTATCGCGGATGTAACCGTAACGCAGGTTTATAAAAACGAAGGTAATTCCGTTATCGAGGCGGAATACGTTTTCCCTGCCTCTACCCGCGCGGCGGTTTACGCTATGGAAATGAAAATCGGGTCAAGAACCATTACCGCTAAGGTGAAGGAAAAGGAACAAGCTAGAAGGGAATACGAAACCGCAAAAAGCGAAGGGAAACGAGCTTCTCTACTTGAGCAAGATAGACCCAACGTATTCCGTATGAACGTGGCGAACATCATGCCCGGCGATAAGATCGAAGTAATTCTAAAGTATACCGAAATGCTTGTCCCTACGGAGGGAGAATACCAATTCGTATACCCGACGGTAGTAGGTCCAAGATATGCTTCCGCTAAGCCGGAAGGAGGTAGCAAGCATACCAATACCCCATACCAAAAACAAGGAGAAAACCATTCTTATCACTTCGATTTAAACCTAAGGCTGAACGCAGGTATGCCCATCAATGACATCAGCAGTTTCAGCCATGAAATCGATGTGGATTTCCCAAAAATGAGCATAGCCGAGATTAAACTACCCCAAGCGGAATCCAAGGGCGGAAATCGTGACTTCATCCTCAACTACAGCCTTTCCGGCGGTCAAATTTCTTCCGGATTAATGCTTTACGAAGGAGAGGACGAGAATTTCTTTACCCTAACGGTTCAGCCCCCGAAAAGCATCCCCGCAGGTATGATTCCCCCAAGGGAGTACATCTTCGTGGTGGACGTCTCGGGTTCCATGAATGGTTTTCCCATCGAAACCTCCAAGAAACTGCTTCGTAACCTCATTGCCAACTTGAAAAGGACGGATAAATTCAACGTCCTGCTTTTTGCGGGGGCATCCTCTTTCCTAGCGGATGAATCCCTGCACGCGACCCCTGAAAACGTGGAGGACGCCATGCGCGTGATTGATATGCAAGCCGGGGGCGGTGGTACGGAACTCCTCCCCGCCCTTGGCAAAGCATTGGCGTTGCCGCGCTGCGAAAACAACTTGTCGCGTTCCGTGGTGGTAGTTACGGACGGCTATATCAACGTGGAACGTGAGACTTTTGATCTCATCAAAAGAAACCTCAACCAATCCAATGTCTTTGCCTTCGGTATAGGAAGCGGCGTAAACCGCCACTTGATTGAAGGAATGGCGCATGTGGGTAAAGGGGAACCTTTTATTATCGATAAGCCCGGAATCGCCAAGGAACAAGCGGAGCGTTTCCGTAAATACATCCAAACGCCTGTATTATCCCAGGTAAAGTACAGCTTTGAAGGATTCGATGCTTATGACGTGGAGCCCTTCGCCCTACCCGATGTCATGGCGGAGCGCCCCATCCTCATCTACGGAAAATACAGGGGACAAGCCAAGGGAACCATCAAGGTTAACGGCTACACGGGTGAAGCGCCTTACCAAGCGGTATTCAAGGTTTCCGAAACGAAGCCCGACCCCAAGAACAAGGCTCTAAAATACCTCTGGGCAAGGGAGCGCATCAAGGAATTGGATGATTATACCCTGGTGGGTAACGGTACGGATATCGAAGCCGAGGTTACTCGTTTAGGTTTGAAATATAACCTGCTGACCGCCTATACCTCATTCGTGGCAATAGACCATGATGAAATCGCATCCAACGGTAATCCCGATAAGGTGAAACAGCCCGTACCCCTACCTCAAGGCGTAAATAATTACGCGGTAGGGTTTGATTTCGGTATCAGCGGTTCTTCCGCACCCGCCGGATTCAAATTACCCACGGTGAGGGTTACCAATGTTACATCAAGTTTGACCGCTAGTCAAGAGGCTTACGCCAAACGAGTCATTTACAATGCCCTTATCAATAACCTTTGTAAAGTGAATTTCACTTCCCTTGATATTAAGGTAACACTTGACGAAAACGGAAAAATCATAAAGGTAGAATTCCCGAATAATGCTTTGTCCATCACGGATAAAATCTGCATGCAAAATTCCCTATTACAACTAGACGTTTCACACCAACCCATTAAAAACGAAACGGGATTCTCCTTTACGATTCAAATCAAGTAGACTTAATTACGAATGATTTAATTACGAATTACGAATGATTTAATTACGAATTAGAATTCCAGGTAGTTCGACTACACATTTGAAACCTTGAATAAAAAGACAAATCACAACTGTCCTGTTAGACGTTAGACGTTAGACGTTAGAAAATTAACTCCTACTTCAATAATAACAACTCGTAATTCGTAATCCGTAATTGATAATTAAATACAGATGAAGAAGCTACTCATATACGTCGGTTATCTTTTTGTATTCTCGGTTACGATTTTATACGTAAAAATCAAGAACCAAGAATTAAAAAAGGAGCGAATTAAAAAGGAAATAAAAACGGAAGAATCCGTATCCGAAAAACCAGTACTGGTTCGGTATACGGAGGATATACGATACGAGATTGAAGAAACCGCAACCCGTTCCTCGGTCACTTTTATTATGGGCGAGGACGGGGATGCGGACAATCCCTACTACAAGGAGGCGGAAGCTTATTATAGGAGCTTACCTTCCGGTCATTCCGATATTATTATTACTGAATTTAGATCCTTACTTGAAATCCGTGATTACTTGGAAAATAACCCGCCGGATAATGGTCAGCCTTGGGGTGATGTAAATATCGTGGTGCACAGCAACGAGTGGAAGGGAATCGGGATGAGTTTATTTCCCGGGGAGGAGGAAAGACTAAATTCCACTAACCTTCAATTTGCTTTAGATAATGAATTCTTTTTACCATTGGAAGATCAATTCCTGGATGGTAAAAGCCAAGTAAACATCCAAGGATGCGCTCTTGGTAAAAACCCTGAAATGCTTGAAAAACTGTCACTTGCCCTTGGTGGCAAAAAAGAAACGCCCCTTGTTTCTTCTTCCAAATATTTCATTAGTTACATGACGGAAAACGGAATTTCCGAAAAATATTTCACGGAATTCATGTATGGATTTTTTAAAACCGGATATCGTCCCGCCGATTTTAAACTCGCACAACAACTCCAAGAAAGATACCCTGAAACCCAAGTAAATTTCAAGGAAGCTTTAAGCAGAAAAACACCTCGATTCCCCGGGGATTCCTATCACTATTTTTTCAACATCCCCGTAGAGTGGACCGTAGTATACGAGGACGAAAAAACATTACCTGAAATAAATGGTGAAGAAAATATCCTTGCATTTATTAGTCAACAAAAGGACCTGGTAAACACCGTTGCCGAAACGGATATCCCTCTCGATAAATTTCGTTGGCAATTAAAAAAGGTAAAAGTAAAAACAGGAAAAGGTCAAAAGAAAAACGCGATAAGAATAAAAGGAAAAAGCTCCGTCTTGTGCATCCTTAAATCCATTACGAAAGACGACACTACCCTGCCATTTATTCCGGATAAAAACGACGACCAATTTTTCACGATAATAAATTAACCACGCATGAAAAACTTTATTTTATTATTTATTCCTCTTTGTATTGCCGCTTGTTCACAACCGGAACCCATCCGAATAAAAATTCAACCGGATGTCCTCGTCCCAAAAAATGAATACCAAGAACCCAATGCCATACCCATTAATTCATCACCGAAAAATCAAATCCCGAATTATCCATTTGATACATTAATGTCGGATGATTTTAAACTCGGTATTTCACATGAATACGATGAAGATTTAGATGAACTCCTCCTAAATATTCATTTGTACGAAAAAGAAAAAAAGATAGCTTGGATTTCCGGAGGCTCCGCCAAAATGCCCGCAAAAAACCACGGGTATTTAACGGCTGATTTCGGGACTCATTTTCTATTTACCCAATCCCACGGAGGAGGAAATCCGCACCATTGCCAAGTCATTCAAAAAGCAACGGGAAAAAATCATTTCGAGGATGGTTTTTTCCCTACGGTCGTTTATTTAGGGCACGACGAAAAAGAGAAGCTTTTCCTTTATCTAGATACGGAAGACTATGATTACCCTAAATTATTGGATCTAGAGCAAAAACTAAACACCATCAAATTGCCAAAACCCAAGGCAGAGGAAATCCCTTGCCCGGGAATGCACAATTGTATTGGCTTGGATTCCGTTAATTGTGAAACCGTTAGGGTTTTCATGCAGATGAATGAAGAAACGAATTTCTATGAAGTAGATAGACAAACCGGAACAGTCCGAATGCTTAAACTTTAGGCTCTGATAGGCAATTGTGCTGCTATCTCATCCTGATGCATTTGACTAAAAATCAAGATGTTAGATATTAGACACTAGACGTTAGACT
>JAHDDF010000642.1 GCA_020629475.1 Saprospiraceae bacterium | reverse complement strand
TCGGGTCTTTCATGTGGTTTTAAATTGAAAATTAAATTTTGATAATCCTAGATGTAGAGACGCGGTGCTCGCGTCTCCTGCTCGGATTATTTGTTTTTGCTTGATTTTTAATGTCGGGGGATGTTTTGTTCTTTTGCCGGGGAAGACGCATTCAATGCGTCTCTACAATGACTGTATGTTTTGTTCTTTTTTGCTGTTGAGGGGATGTTTGATTCTTTTGCTTGGGAAGACGCATTCATTGCGTCTCTACAGGGGTTGTTTATTCATTGTTGCTTCTTGTGTAATTCAATATCCATATTGCCCCAGGGGTCGAGATCCAATGTCCCACCCGGTGAATTATTAATAAATGTAATTGTACGATGGGTCCTGTCATACCGTAAGTGTAGTTCCATGAAATCATAGTTTTCGAGTTTCCAGGTTCCTTTGCCTTGGGGTAAGGTTTGATCTTCATTTTTGACTTCAAATTCCCCTGAAGTAAAAATACTAAGAACGGTTGTTGTATCGGGTTTAATATAATATTCTCCTACGATTTCTTTTTTATATTTAGATGGAGTCGATATTTTAAATACTAGGTATAAGAAGGGAATTATAAAGCCTAGTATTCCAATAATATAAAGTGGGACGGATGCTTTCGATTTTCGAAGGATGATTCCCGTTATGAGGAATACTAATCCAAGAAAGGGGATAATGAGGTAAATAAAAATATTGCCAAAGATTTCCATTGTTGTTTGGTTTAGGGTAATATTTAGCTTAGAAAGATCAAATTACTAACCCCGTTATTAATAATGCTCCATTGAATAACAAAGCCTTCAATCCTAAAGTTTAGCTACCTTCGCGACATGAAAATTAATCCTTCCGATAAAGTCCTGTTCCCTTGCGGGAAATCCATGCCCAATCGTTTCATGTTGGCGCCATTAACCAATACGCAAAGCCATGAGGATGGTATATTATCCGATGACGAGTATAAATGGTTAACCATGCGCGCGAAGGGTGGATTCGGTTTAACGATGACCTGCGCTTCCCACGTTCAAGCCATAGGGAAAGGTTTTCCGGGGCAGTTGGGTATCTTTTCCGATAAACACCGAGAAGGGCATGAACGTTTAGCGGCGGAAATAAAGGCAAACGGAAGCCTTGCCGTAATTCAATTACATCATGCCGGTATGCGTTCTCCTGAGGCTTTAATTGGGGAGGCACCCGTTTGCCCCTCGGCTGCGGAGAAATACGGTGCAAGGGCTTTGAGCCATGAAGAAGTAATTCAATTAAGGGAGGATTTTATTACGGCGGCAATAAGAGCCAAGGAATGCGGCTATGACGGTGTTGAAATCCACGGTGCGCACGGTTACATTTTAAGTCAATTCCTAAGCCCGGAAATAAATCAAAGAACGGATGAGTACGGTGGTTCCTTAGAAAACCGTTCCAGGTTAATTATTGAAATCATTGATGGAGTCCGTGAAAAATGCGGCAATGATTTTTTACTTGGATTACGGTTGTCCCCGGAACGGTTCGGGATGCGATTGGACGAAATAAAAATCCTATGTCAAAAAATTATTGACGAAGGAAAAACGGATTTCTTAGATATTTCCTTGTGGGATAGTTTTAAAATGCCGCACGATGAGGAGTTTCAAAGTAAATCCTTATTACATCACTTCACGGAACTTGATTATAAGGATGTAAAATTAACCGTTGCCGGTAATATTAGAACCGGAAAAAATGTCTCGGATATTCTTGCGGAGGGTGTTGATTTTGTTACCGTAGG
>JAHDDF010000641.1 GCA_020629475.1 Saprospiraceae bacterium | reverse complement strand
CGCCGTTATGCTCAAGCAGCAAAACAAGGCGTTTGATGTACGCAAGTACAAGCACAATTATCCGCACTGTTGGCGTACGGATAAGCCGGTACTATATTATCCCTTGGATTCTTGGTTCATCCGTGCTACGGAAGCCAAGAGACGCATGGTGGAATTGAACAAGACCATCAAGTGGAAACCGGCGCATACCGGTGAAAAACGCTTCGGGAATTGGTTGGAGAATTTGAATGACTGGAACCTATCCCGTTCCCGTTATTGGGGTATCCCGCTTCCTATCTGGCGTTCCGAGGATGAGTCCGAGGAGAAGTGCATCGGTTCCGTAGAGGAATTGCAAAAGGAGGTGGCTTTCGCCAATGAGAAATTGGGCTTGGAACAATCCGTTCCCAAGGACTTGCACCGTCCGTACATCGATGACGTAGTGCTATGCTCCGCCGACGGCAAACCCATGAAGCGCGAATTGGACTTGATAGACGTTTGGTTCGATTCCGGTTCCATGCCTTACGCGCAGTGGCATTATCCCTTCGAAAACGAGGAAAAATTCCACAGGAACTTCCCCGCTGATTTCATCGCCGAAGGCGTGGATCAAACGCGTGGATGGTTCTATACCTTACATGCCATCGCTACCATGGCTTTTGATTCCGTGGCGTACAAAACCGTAGTCTCCAACGGCTTGGTTTTAGCCAAGGACGGACAAAAGATGTCCAAGCGCCTAGGCAATGCCGTTAACCCCTTCGAAACCCTAGGGAAATACGGTGCGGATGCTACCCGTTGGTATATGATGTCGAACGCCAATCCTTGGGATAACCTGAAGTTTGACTTGGATGGTGTGGATGAGGTACGTAAGAAGTTCTTCGGGACTTTGTACAATACTTATTCCTTCTTTGCGCTATATGCTAACATTGACGGTTTTGATTACGGTCGTGATGAGGTGCCCATGAGTGAGCGCCCTGAAATCGACAGGTGGATCATCTCCTTGTTGAATTCCTTGGTACAAGAGGTGGACGCGGCTTACGCCGATTATGAACCTACCCAAGCCTCAAGGAAGGTGCAGGCATTCGTGATGGATAATTTGAGTAATTGGTACGTGCGCCAAAGCCGTGGTCGTTTCTGGAAAGGGGAACTGACCCAAGACAAGCTTGCCGCTTACCAAACATTATATACCTGCTTGGAAACGATTTCCAAATTAATGGCGCCCATCGCGCCTTTCTTCGCGGATCAGTTGTACCGCGATTTGAATGCCGTTACCCAAAGGGAAAAGCATGACTCCGTACACCTTGCCTTTTTGCCGGATGCGGATGCCAGCTTAATCGATAAGGATTTAGAAACCAGAATGGGGTATGCACAGCGTATCTCCTCCTTGGTGTTGTCCTTGAGAAAGAAGGAGAAAATCCGTGTACGACAGCCATTGCAAAGAGCATTGCTACCCATCTTGGATGCTTCCTTTCAAGCACAAGTGGATTCCGTTAAAGACGTGATCCTTTCCGAGGTGAACGTAAAGGATTTGGAGTACATCACGGATACCAAGGGTATCGTTGATAAGAGCATCAAGCCAAACTTTAAGACTTTAGGACGCCGTTTGGGCGGACACATGAAAGCCGCTTCTCAAGCCATCGCGAAATTCGACCAAAAGGACATTGCGGCATTGGAGGAATCCGGTTCTTATACCTTAAACGTAGGTGATGAATCCTTCGATTTGACCCTGGAGGATTTCGTAATCAATTCCGCTGACATCCCTGGTTGGTCCGTAGCCAATGATGG
>JAHDDF010000640.1 GCA_020629475.1 Saprospiraceae bacterium | reverse complement strand
CGAACGGCTGCGGGTTTCCCGCAGCCGTTTTTTATTATAGTTCCATCCTGAAAAACCATAACAACACTAGGTGAAATTTTACTTTTTTGAGGTAATTCATCAAAAGAATTACAACATTGTTAATACATTTTTTAATTGACGAAAATCCCTTTGATATTTAAAATAAGCGCTTATGTTTGCCGCCCATTTTTAACTCTTAAAAATAAAAAGGACATGAAAAAGTTCTTACTATCCCTAGTGATGGCACTAGGATTCCTCGCTTCTTCCCAAGCACAATTCGATGCCGAAAACCTATTCGGTGGAGCGAACATCGGTTACACTCGTCCAATCGGTGATTTTTCTGAATTCGCAAAAGGCGGTTTTTACTGGAATGCCGAAGGTGGTTACAAACTAATGGAAAACCTAGGCGTGGGTCTTCAGATTCAAAGTTCCATTGTAGGCGCTATTGATTCCGAGGATGGTTCCGGTCTTTTCGGTTTGAACCTTTACGGATTGAACTCCTACATGGCGAAAGGTTGGTATACTTTCACGGATTCCAACGTGAAGCCTTACGGAGCTTTGGGTGTGGGTCTTGCTAGAGTAGCGGAGCCTGATTTTACCGTTACGGATAGTGACGGAAATCAATCCACCGTAAAAGGTGCCAGAAGTACGGGATTGGCTTCAAATGTTGAGTTGGGTGTTTCCTTCAAAGGATTCAACATCTCTTACAACTTCAATGTAGGCGGAAAATCCCCTGACCAAGCCATCATTAATGGTGCGGAAGGTGGTGTATGGGTTCTTTACCATACATTCAACATCGGTTACATTTACAACCTGTAAGTTGTTCCCCAAAACAATGGCTTAAAAAAGAGCCGTCCCGAATTTTGCCGATTGGTGGAATTCGGGATTTTTTGTTTTTACGATAAGCTTCCTATACCTCCCAATCAAAGACTCCCTTACCGGTTTCAAAGGTAACTTTAAAAGGATTTGATTTAGCGGCAAAATCCGTGGGGTACCAATTCCTTTCTTTTTTTGCCAGGATGAATAAGCCTTCGTCGTTTCCGATGGGTTTGAAGGATTCTTTTCCCGGGCTTTTATCGAAATCCGTAATACCGTATTTCTTTTTTAAATACTCCGCCGTTTTCAAAGGGGCATCCACTACTACTCCGACCTCCCCTACCGATAAAACATCCAAAGGAGAAAAGGAGGAAGTATTTCCTTGTCCTAAGCCCTTCCTTGCGATAAACTCACCAATATTCCCGTTGTCGTCATAGAAATAAATGGCTTCCGCATCCCAGTTTACGAAATCGAAAAGATCGGTTTCATTGGGGACGTCCGGATTTTTTAGCAAATCCAATTTTTCTGAGTAAAAATTAAGGCAAGCAGGTGCCATTCCTCCTTGGAGGTTAAAGGCATAATGCGTAGGGATAATTTCCTTATCCGTATTTTCGAAAACAAGGTTTGAATGCCCTACTTGAAAGGTGATACTCCTAGTAGAAGCATCTTTTACGGTAAAGCCTAAAATACCCTCGTAAAAATCGCGGGTAGCTTGGATATTTCTTGTGAAAAGGGTGTAGGAAAGGATTTTCATATTGAATTAATTCTTGGCTCAATTAGGTAAATCCGTTGCTGGATTTTCAACTAGGCGCCCTTCTAAAATATTGTTATTTAGACGTTAAACGCTAGATGTTAGACAAATGCATCAAATTGAGTTAGCAATACGATTGTCTATCAGAGCCTAATTCTTTCTATTCTTTTCTCCATAACCAAAAGACCATCCCT
>JAHDDF010000639.1 GCA_020629475.1 Saprospiraceae bacterium | reverse complement strand
GAAAGAATAATTAAGAGACGAAACATTTCTGTGTTTTTTCAAAAATCGGAGCAAAATAAGTAAACGGTCAAAAATAATGATAAGAAAATGGCAAAGTGTTTTTTGTGTCGGACGAGGTCAAAAAACGGAGCTATGCCATAGCATAGTGAGTATTTTTGAAACGAAGTAGGACGCAAAAAAGACGAGCCATTACTTATTGATTATTTTGAACGATTACTTAGAATCCTTGTCTTGTAAACGAAAATTGAGAAAGAGTGCATTACGCTTGAATCCCTTTTCGCATAATATTAACGAATAATGAATTCTTGTAATGTTTGGTTTCCAATTATTGTTCCAAAACTTCAAGTACATATATCCTTATCAATATGAATGGGTTGCCTGAAGGAATAAAATCCCTACCTTGCGAGTCGTGAACGTACCATTTTTCATAGCCAAGAAAGTTATCCGTGGAGCAAGGGAATCCTTCTCCCGCCTAATCATCCGTATCGCTATTGTTGCGGTGGCATTGTCCATGACCGTAATGATTGTATCCGGTGCCTTGATCTCCGGTTTCAAAAACGAGATTTCAGGTAAGGTATTCGGATTTTTGGGGCATATCCATATTATGGATTTCGAGGCGGTAAGTTCAAATGCATCTGAATCCGTCCCTATATCCAAGGAGCAGGATTTTGTAGCGGCGATAGATACCGCCAAATCCTTTCAATATCCAAGGGACAGGTCGTTTTTAGGTATTTCCTTAGGCGGTGATCCTGTCGCGGCGCAAACGAACGGTGGCATCCGTCATATACAATCCTATATCCTAAAGACCGGCGTAATCCAAACCAAGGAGGAGATTGAAGGAATCGTGGTGAAAGGGGTGGATACCGATTACGACTGGGATTACTTGGAGCAATTCATCTTGGAAGGCTCCCGATTGCCCCTGAAAGATTCCTTGGGACGCGACATTATGGTCTCGGAGCAAACCGCTAAACGCTTGAAACTTTCCCTAGGGGATAAAATGAGGATTTACTTCGTTTCCGGTGAAGACCAAACACCTCGGATGTTCAAGATTTGCGGCATTTATAAAACGGGTTTGGAGGAATACGATTCCCAATTCGCCCTAGCGGATATCCGCGTCCTAAGAAAACTATACGGCTGGGAGGATGACCAGGTTTCCGGCTTTGAAGTTTTCGTGGAGGATATGGATGATTTGGAAGCCATAGGTGATGCCGTTTTTGATATGATGCCTATGGATTTGTACTCGGCTACCGTAAAGGATTTACAACCCAATATTTTCGGTTGGTTGGAATTGCAGAACAAGAATGAAGTCGTCATTCTTGCCTTAATGCTGGTCGTAGGGATTTTGAATATGATTACCGCCCTCATTATCCTCATCATGGAACGGACCAATATGATTGGCGTCCTCAAATCCCTAGGAGGATCGGATGGTATGATCCAGCGGATATTCCTCTACTACGGAGCATATATTTGCTTGCTAGGACTTTTCCTTGGAAATCTGATCGGTATCGGATTATGCCTACTTCAAAAACATTTCGAATTCATAACACTCTCCGAGGAAGATTACTACGTCTCCGTAGCCCCGATTGATTTAGATTTCTCCACCATTTTATTCTTGAATCTAGGGACTTTGGTCGTAACGGTTTTGGTATTAATTATTCCCTCTTTCCTAGTACGATTTATTTCACCGGTTAAGGCGGTAAGGTTTAAGTAAGAAAAAGAAATTATAAAATGGTTTATTGTGGGCTGTGTCCGCGATACGGTATGCATAATA
>JAHDDF010000124.1 GCA_020629475.1 Saprospiraceae bacterium | reverse complement strand
GAAGGATAATAAAGTATGCCGCTTTTTTCATGACCTAGCCGTTTTAAAAATCGTGTTCAAAAACGGACGCAAGATACGGAAAGCTATTTGCCTTATTTTTGCGCGTATATTTAAAATGATCAGATAATGAGAAAAAGACTTTTCGGAACCTTAGTCATTCTTTTGTGCCTTACGGTGATGGCATTCGGTCAAAATGAACCACCAAAGTATATGTATTGTGAAATCGTAGGAAAAGCCAAGTTCCTTTCCTCCAAGATTGACGTAGAAATCGATTACGGACAACAAAAGCGATGGCTAACGGATCACCGGCTTGCGGATGAGGACGGAAAAACCGTTTCTTTCGTAAATATGATTGACGCCTTAAACTACATGGGAGAGCGTGGATGGAAGTTCGTTCATGCTTATGAAACCAAGGACGGGGAAACCATCATTAAGCATTACGTTTTGGAGCGGTTATATTCAGAAAAAGAAGCACCTAAAACCAAGAGTAATTAAATTAATTAAACTACTCTTTCCAACAATAGAAAAAGGGTCGATTCTTTTCAAGAATCGACCCTTTCTTATTTCAATATTAAAGGAATAAAAAATTAATTATTCACGGTCCAAGTAGTCCCGTCTTTACCATCCTTTAATTGAATTTTAAGCGCATTTAAAGTATCACGGATTTTATCGGATGTTCCCCAATCTTTATTCGCTCTCGCGGACTGGCGCATTTCTAAAATAAACTCCATCAATCCGTCAACGATTTCACTGCTTCCTTCATCCCCGCCTTGGGTTTCATCCTTAAGACCAAAGATGACGAAAACGAAATCCGCAAAAAACTTCTGCAATTTTTCAAAAGTCTCCTTGCTAATGGCATTTACGGAAGCCCTTCCTGATTTAAAGGAATTGATTTTATTGACCAAAACGAACAAGGAAGCCAAAGCCTTGGGAACATTAAAGTCATCATCCATATCCTTCAAGGCGCGCTCCATTAGCGCATTAACCTGCTGGTCTTCCGAAGTAAGTGCTTCCTCCCCTTCATATTTCATTTCGGCAAGGGCGCGCTGCCCTTCCATCAACCGGATGTAACCTTTTTCCGCCGCTTGAATGCCCTCATCCGTCAAATCCAGCGGGCTGCGATAATGCGCCTGCAGCATCAAGAAGCGAAGCACCATCGGGCTATAAGGCTTGGAGAAAAACGGGCTTTTCCCCTCGAATAATTCGTCGGGCATTACGGAGTTACTGACACCGGTTTCAGGATCAATACTCTTGCTCATTTTCTTACCGTTCAACAAGAGCATATTTCCGTGCATCCAAAACCTCACGGGCGATTTACCGCAAGCGCCGCAGTTTTGCGCGATTTCATTCTCATGGTGCGGGAATTTTAAATCCTCCCCTCCACCGTGGATATCAAACTCGGAACCGAGGTATTTGGTACTCATGGCGGAGCATTCCAAATGCCAACCCGGAAAGCCTAAGCCCCAAGGGGATTCCCATACCTGAAGAGTGGTGGGTTCAGCTTTTATCCACAAGGCAAAATCGGCTGAATGCCGCTTGTCCCCTTGGTTTTTTAGCTCCCTGGACTCCGCTTGGAGATCATCCAACTTCCTTCCGGACAATTCCCCATAAATAGCGTTCTCCTTCGCGAATTTTACGGTATCGAAATAAACGGAACCGTCTACCTCATAAGCGTAGCCATTCTTCAAAATATCTTGAACCATCCGGATCTGCTCGGTAATATGTCCCGTAGCACGAGGTTCAACGGAAGGCGGAAGGTTATTGAAGACATCCATCATTTTATGGAAACCCAAGGTGTATCTATGGGCTACTTCCATTGGCTCCAACTTCAAGGCTTTTGCCGCCTTTGCCATTTTATCGTCGGCATTAATGTCCGCATCACCCTCTAAGTGACCGGCATCGGTAATATTCCTTACGTAACGGACATTATAGCCCTTGTACATCAGATAACGATACACGATATCAAAGCTGGTAAAGGAACGGCAATTCCCTAGGTGAACATCACTGTAAACAGTAGGGCCGCAAACGTATAGGCCCACGAAGTCAGGATTTACGGGTGTAAATTCTTTTTTCTCGCCACTAAGGCTGTCGTGAATGTACAAGGGATTCATCTGTATGGATGGATTTGTGTTGCGCAAAAGTAAGGTCTTGACACATTAAAATCATCCTTATATAGGATTTTCTTACTCAAGAGCTTACTGCTTTAATGCACGTAACGCCTCAAGGATATCGGAAGGTTCCGCACGGTTGCGATAATCCGCGTCCAAGAAAGCATATTTTATGGTGCCGTCCGTATCAATCACGTAGGTAGCGGCAAGCGGTAAGGTGTTACTTTCATCACCATTGTAACCATGTAAATCGAAGCCTTTTTGATACTTATCCGCAACGCCTTCTATTAATGTAAATACAAGACCGTATTCCTTGGCGATTTTATTATTTAAATCACTTAAAACCTCGAATTCTAATTCCAATTTCTCCTTGGTTGTTATTGATTTATCAGGCACCTCCGGCGTAAGGGCAATCAAGGAAGCTCCTTCAGCTTTATATTGAGATAAGAATTCTTGTAAAGAAGCCAAAGTAATATTGCAATAAGGACACCACCCGCCTCTATACCAAGTTAAAATTACGGGTCCCTTATTTAAATATGAAGAAAGGGACACTTCTTCGCCCAAAGCATTTTTAAGGGTAAAATCAGGGGCTTTGTCACCAAGCTTTTTGGCGGCATCCAAGGTGCCGTCATCCACAACGGCTTGAATACCCTCGGCGTAAAGTTTCTTTATGTCTTCCGGTGCTTTTTCATTGAACTTCTCCTTTTTCTCGTCCAGCTTCTTTTTTAGTGGACCATCACCGTTACCCGGCATTGATGTTTTATTTTCTACTTTCATGGCTGCGGGAGTTGAAGTTTCACCGGAGGCAGGAGTTTCTGATTCCAGTTGTTGGCAAGAGATGAAGATTAAGCAAAGGGAAGCAAACAAAGTGGTGGTTCCCCAAGTAAGCGATTTATACATGGAATGAATGATTTAGAATATGACAAATCCGTCATCCTAGAAGGGATGATCGAATTGCAAGGCTAAAAAAACAATCCGGAGTAGACAAAAGAATAGCAGGCTAAGGTCTTGACCTAGCCAAAAAACATGCAAAAACCGCCTTTTGAATGAAGATTACACCTTAGCCCTTTTGGCTTCTTGCTCTTCCTCTTCTTTGAGGAATCCTCTGATGTAATCTACTACGTCGCCTACTTTTTGGTAATTGATATGATAGAAAATAAATTTTCCTTCACGGCGGGTATCCACGATACCGGAATTACGCAAGATTCGTAGGTGCTGGGACGTAATGGATTGCTCCAGCTCCAAGGTGTTGTATATTTTGTTGACATTGATGTCATCATTGGCATCAATGAACTTTAATATCTTCATTCTAAGGGGATGGCATAATGCACGTAAAATCTCGGAGGACACCTTCAGGTTGGTCCCGTTTATAGATACGTTTTGCTTTCCCATTATAAATTATGTGTATGTTTAGTCACAATCGGGTATACAATTGTAAAGATTTTATGTTAAATCTTCAAATATAAAAACGCAAAAATGCCGAATACGTTTCCGTATCGGCATTTTTACATATCCGTTAACAGGTTTCCGCCTAAAAGTGCGGCAATATTTTAGTAGCGTGTAGGTGTTTCCTTATTGTGCTAACTCTTCTATTAATCGGGAAATCTGGCTCAATCTTTCTTTGCTCAAGGAGTAGTAAATGTATTTACCGTTTCTTTCCGTGATAACAACGCCTGCCTTTCTTAGAATCGCAAGATGCTGTGAGGCAACGGATTGTTCCAGTCGTAGTTTGATGTAAATTTCAGTTACCGTCATTTTACCGTTCTCTTCGAGAAGGTCAATGATAGACTGCCTGAGTTTGTGGTTCACCGCCCTTAGGACAAGTACGGCACGCCTGAGCTCAGCATAGTCCAGCTCAATGGAACGGTGCCCCCGATCCAAAACGACGGTCTCGTTTTTCTGCTTTCCCATCTTCAGTATGACTTTAAGTGTGTATGATTAGTATGTAGAAATGTCATATGCAATTTTCCAACAATTGTGCCAAACAATTATATGTCACAAATAATCCATGCAAAAACTTTGGTCAAACAATGCTTTACAAAACAGAAAAAAGCAATATTAATAATTTGAATATAATGACTTTCGGATTATCCGACCTAATCCGTGCCACTATTATCTAAATTATGACGGGCTTTTAACGTACTATCGACCAAAAGAGGCAAGGGGGGGAGTCCTCTTATAATCTTTTCTTTGCACGGGTAATATGAGGGGATTTTAAATAAAACGGAACAGCATAGGCTAAATCCGCAAAATTATCGGACAAGAATGCCTTATATGACAACCCTTCCATATTTCTAGCGGAGCAACGAATATCCTTCACCAAAAAACTCTCCTTAGAGAGTACCTCGTTCACTTTCCATGCTCCATTTCCGGAAAACAAGATTGGCTTACCTTCTTGCGCAAAACGCCCTAAGAACTCCTCCGTAAGGATTTCAGCGGATGTAGTATGAAGAACGACGCCCTTGGAATCAACCATTTTCATGTAAACCTCCATTCTTCGGGCGTCTATCATGGAGCAGTAGAAAATATCTTTTTCCGCTGCTTCGGATTTTCTCCCTGCTTGAATTAACGAATCAAGGGTAGGAACGGTAATTAAAGGAATATCCAAGGCATAACACATTCCTTTTGCTACTGAAAAACCAATCCGAAGTCCGGTATAAGACCCGGGCCCTTCACTTACCGCAACCGCATCCAACTCCTTTGGCAAAACACCTGCCTCCGCTAGGCATTCCTGCACGAAAATCGTTGTAAGTGCCGCATGAGGATTTTTTTCCGAAGATTCACGGATAGCAATCGTCTTTCCGTCCTTGGCGATTCCAACGGAGCAAATTTCCGTTGCCGTTTCGATATTTAATATTAGAGGCATTTCTTATATCCTGATGTACTCAATCGCAAATGTAAGAAAAAACCTTCCCGGCTTCCTTTGAAACCATTGAACAAAATATCGTAATATGATTAGCCGCAGGGAAGGGGTTCCTCAAAATTAATGTGACGGGCAAGCAAACAAAAAGGAGAGTCTTTTCATGCGTAAAAGACTCTCCTTCAGAAATATAAACTAAAAACTAAAATTAGTTTTTCAGCAATTTCTTGTATTCTGCAGGATTGTTAAAGAGGCTAATTGCTTCCTTAATTTCATTATCATTCCTTAAACCGATTTCAATTTGGCCTTTTTTGTAATAATACCTTCCAACGATTTCCTTCTCGATGGCACCGGTAATTTCCTTCTGGTATTTACGAAGATCGTTCTTCTTGTTTTCCAAGATTTTTCCGCGGATGGACTGAATATCGGATTGGACTAAATCGTAGTATCCATCGTCCTTAGATTTTTCCGCCAACTCCTTCAACATGGTTTCCGTACCGGACTCAAAGCTGAAAGACTCCTTTGCCACGAAATTTACGAAATCATCGTAATTGGTAAACTTAAAGGACTTAACGTCCGCGATCTTCTGATTTTTCTGCTTGTATTCCGTAGCGTAACGGAAGATAAGGTGCTCCTTGTTCAAGCCCTCTAGGACATTGCTTAAACCTTCATCCATTAGCATCTTATCCGGCTTAACGCCACCGCCATCAAGTACTTTTCTACCGTTGCGCGTCTTGAATGCGCCACGCTTGGAATCGGGTACATCCACGGGTTCACCATCCTTATAACTTACGGATTGGATGCATCTTCCACTTGGGATATAATATTTCGCGGTGGTAAGTTTCACTTTTGAGTTATACCCTACATCGCGTGTGTTTTGAACCAAGCCCTTTCCGTAGGAACGCTGCCCCAACAAAACCCCTCGATCTAAATCCTGGATTACACCGGAAACGATTTCAGAGGCCGAAGCGGAGCCGTTATCGATTAATACAACAACGGGAATATCCTCATCCACCGGTGCATTCAAGGTACGGAAGCTCCTATCCCAATCCTTTACTTTTCCACGGGTTACAACAACCTCTTCTCCCTTGGGGACAAATACGTTACAAACGTTGATGGCTTCCCGAAGTAATCCACCACCGTTTCCACGAAGGTCAACGATTACACCTTTTAGACCGGCATCCTCTTTCTTGAGTGCTTTCACCGCATCGGAAACATTCTTTCCTGCATCTTGGGTAAAGGTGGTCAAGTTCAAGTAACCTACTCCATCGGAAACCATTCCGCTGTAAGGGACATTGGGCACTTTCACCTCATCCCGAAGGATGGAAACCTTAATTTCCTTGGCAGTACCCGGACGTTCCAAGACCAACTCAACGGAAGTCCCGGGAGAACCCTTCAAAATATCGTCGATATCCTCGGAGGATTTTCCAGCCGTGGATTTTCCGTCAACGGATTTGATGATATCCCCGGTTTGGACACCTGCCTTATCCGCAGGGAATCCTTCGTACGCCATGGTAACGGTGATCTTCCCGTTCACGTCCTTGGTGTCAGCGCCAATCCCGGAATGTTTCCCGCCAAGAATCAAACGAAAACCTTGGATCTGGGATTCGGAAATATAATTGGTGTAAGGGTCCAAGGACTCCAACATGGCATCGATCCCCGTCCGCATCAGCTTCCCGGGTTCTACCTCATCCACGTAGTAGGTGTTGATTTCCTTATAGAGGTTGGAAAAAATCTCCATGTTCTTGGCAATTTCGAAATCCTTGCCGTGATCGCGGCTTTCCACGAAGGAAAGACCCGCAAAACCTAGAAGCATGACCGCAACAATGGCGGTGAAGCGTCGTGTTTGATTCATCTTACAATCATCTATTCAAAAAATCGCCCTCGGGCGCGATATGCAATATTGCCATTTCAGACCGTATTCGCAAGGAAAAAGGGGCGCCTTAAGACGGTCTTTACATAATAGAGACGCAAAACCCCTCGAAAGGTCGCTTTCATGTTCCGGGTAATTGGTAATTTGCGCCTTTACTTCACGACCCCACCAAAAGAATCCTCCATGTCCGACCAGAAGACTTTGTTCCTGCTTGACGGCCACGCCTTGGTTTATCGTGCGCATTACGCGTTCATCAAACGCCCCTTGATTAATTCCAAGGGCGTGAACACCTCAGCCATTACCGGTTTTACCCGTGCGTTGTGGGAGGTAATTACCAAGCAGAAGCCAAGCCACCTTGCCGTTTCCTTCGATATTTCGGACAAAACCGTTTTTCGTAGGGATATGTTCCCGGAATACAAGGCGAACCGTGAGGAGCAACCGGAGGATATTACCGCCGCCTTCCCCTTCATTATTAAAATTTTGGAAGGGATGAACATCCCTATTTATACCGCCAACGGTTACGAAGCGGATGATGTAATCGGAACCATTGCCAAGCGCGCGGAGAAGGAAGGATTCAAGGTGTACATGATGACACCGGATAAGGATTACGCCCAATTGGTCAGCGAGAATATTTTTATGTACAAACCCGCCAGAATGGGTAACGGCGTGGATATTTTAGGCGTACCCGAAGTGCTTGAAAAATGGGGCATCGAAAGGGTGGAACAAGTGATTGACGTCCTAGGGCTTCAAGGGGATAGCGTGGATAATATCCCGGGCATCCCGGGTATCGGGGCGAAGACAGCCGTTAAGCTCCTTGCTAAATACGACTCTGTCGAAGGACTCATCAAGCACAGCCATGAGTTAAAAGGCAAGCAAAAGGAAAAGGTGGAGGAATTTGCCGAGCAAGGATTGTTATCCAAAAAATTGGCAACCATCATTACGGATGTTCCCGTAGAATTCAACTCCGCCGATTGCAAGGTATCCGAATTCAATAAGGATGATTTGAGGGAGGTTTTCAAGGAATTGGAATTCCGTAGCCTTGCCGCCCAAATCTTAGGGGAAGCACAAAAACCGAAGCCCAAGGCAAATGCGGGAAGTGCGGCACCAAGCGGAACCCAAGGGAATTTATTCGGGGAAATGCCGGCTCCTGCTTTTCCCGCACCCAAAATCGGGGCGGTAGCGGATAAGAGCATTGAGAATACGGACCATGAATATATCCTCTCGGATACTAAGGAAAAACACGAGGCGTTAATCGCTCTTTTAGAGAAGCAAAAGGAATTCGCATTCGATACGGAAACCACCGGGCTTGACGCCAATAACGCTGAGCTGGTAGGTATGTCTTTTTCTTTCAAGGCGCATCAAGCGTATTATGTTCCGGTTCCAGCCGACAAGGAGCAGGCGCAGGAAATCGTGAATCGGTTTAAACCGGTTTTTGAGGATGCGTCCATTGGTAAAATAGGCCAGAATATCAAGTATGACCGTTTGATTTTACGTTGGTATAATACTTCCGTGAACGGTCCTGTTTTCGATACGATGATTGCGCATTATCTAGTGGAACCGGAGCTGCGCCACAATATGAACTTCCTTTCGGAAACGTACCTGAACTATGCACCGGTTTCCATTGAAACGCTCATTGGTAAAAAAGGAAAAAACCAACTTTCCATGCGGGACATTCCCGTAGAGAAAGTAAAGGATTACGCGGCTGAGGATGCGGATATCACTTTCCGTTTAAAAACGGAAATTGAGCCGGAACTCAAGGAGGCGAAATTGGAAAAATTATACCGACAAACGGAAGAACCCTTGATTGAGGTCCTTACGGAACTGGAGTTTAACGGGGTAAAGGTAAGTGCTGAATACTTGGAGGAATATTCCAAGGAATTGGAGCAAAAGCTTCAGCTTGCCGAAATGGAGATTTACGAGACGGCGGGGCTTCGTTTCAATATCGGTTCTCCAAAACAGGTCGGTGAGGTTTTGTTTGACCATATGAAAATTCCTTACCGCTGGCGTAAGACCAAATCGGGGCAGTATTCCACCAATGAGGAAAAATTGAGCGAGTTGGCGGAGGACAATCCCATCGCTAAAGACATCCTTGCTTTCCGTGGTTTGGCGAAGTTAAAATCCACTTACGTGGATGCTTTGCCAAAATTGATAAATCCCAAAACGGGAAGGATTCACTCCTCCTTCAACCAAGCCTTGGCGGCAACGGGGCGTTTAAGTTCCAATAATCCTAATCTTCAAAATATTCCCATCCGTACGCCGGAAGGACGGAAGGTAAGGGAGGCGTTTATTCCTGCCGACAAGGATCATATTCTTCTCGCCGCGGATTATTCCCAAATCGAGTTGCGTTTAATTGCCGAATTAAGTGCCGACGAAGCCATGCTTGGCGCTTTCCAAGCGGGACATGATATCCACCAAGCTACGGCGGCTAAGGTATATGGCGTTGAATTGGATGCGGTTACCAAGGACCAGCGCAGGAACGCCAAGACGGTGAATTTCTCCATCATTTATGGCGCGGGGGCTACTAACCTTTCCCGTCAACTCGGGATCAAGCGTACGGAGGCAAGCAAGTTGATTGAAAATTACTTTACGCAATACGCCGGCTTGAAATCCTATATGGATAACCAAGTGAAGATTGCTAGGGAGAAAGGATACGTGGAAACGCTACTTGGAAGAAGGCGTATCCTAAGGGATATCAATTCCCGAAATGGCATGATTCGCAGTCATGCGGAACGGAATGCGGTAAATACGCCCATCCAAGGAACGGCAGCGGATATGATTAAAATGGCGATGATCAACATCCACCGCATTTTCAAGGAGAAGAATATCCAATCCAAGATGATTCTTCAAGTGCATGATGAATTGGTATTCGATGCGAGAAGGGATGAATTGGAAACCATCAAGCCCATCATCGAGGATTGCATGAAAAACGCGATTCCGGGGCTTAAGGTGCCGATTCTTATCGGGATGGATACCGGGGAGAATTGGTTGGAGGCGCACTAGCCCTTGGGGCTAGAGGGGCGTTTAGTCACCCCTTCACTCCAATATTCAACATTCCAGAGGAACCTTATGATCCCTTTTTAGTTTCAGGCTTTCCTAATTTAGTGAAGGGGTGACTGCACCTCCTCAAATTTAAGCTTGGAAACCGAACGCCCGCGCCGATTGATCAACTCCCAAAGGTATTCCCCTTCGCGCCTTACGGCAATGAGGTTGGGTCCTAGGATTTTAGCGCCGTCGAATAATTCGTCTAGGACCGGATTTCCGTCCGAGAAGATAATTTGATATTGAAAAGAAATACCTCCGAAAATATCCACTACGCCTTGTTGGATTTTAGCGATGGAAATATCATTCCTGAATTCCTCCACGGCATCCATATCGAAGTTTTCATTGCGCAAAATATTGCCTTCGTAATCGTAATATGAAATAGGGGAATCCTCCTCTCTTTTTAGCATAATTACCTCATCCGAAACCGGACGGACGAAGTGATGCCACCCTTGAGTAATTTCTATTCCGTTTCTTCCTATTAATTTTTGTTTGCCCTCTTTTTTTACGATTAAACCGTAGGGTGTAGCTTCCGGGTTCTCATCTCCTTCCCAAGCAACATCACCCTTTATCCAAGTGTGGTTTCTAAGTAGTAATCCACTTTCGAAATCCTTGGGCGTATATTTATAGTTCCTACTATCCATATAGGTTGCGGTAAAATTACCGGTTTCGGTATTGA
Organism: Saprospiraceae bacterium; assembly: GCA_020629475.1. Taxonomy (GTDB): domain Bacteria; phylum Bacteroidota; class Bacteroidia; order Chitinophagales; family Saprospiraceae; genus JAHDCE01. The sequence goes on along the minus strand of JAHDDF010000124.1, from coordinate 580 downwards.
ATGCAATCCAATGTTGGTAATCCTTCCTTAAAAACCAATATCCTTTTTCATAAAACCCGAGCATAAAATGCTCCTCTCCTTGGATTTCATTTTTCTCGTTAATTAAATAAAAAGGCTTGCTATATTCTTTTCTGGCGATGGAAAAACCATCTTCAAAACGGGAAACCTGTAACCAATCACAACGAATGGTCTCTCCCGTTTTTGCATCCCAAAGCCCTTTTTTTGGCATCAGGAAAATACCGTTTCCGCAATTGGGCATTGGGTTGGTTCTGGCACAGGGTAAAACCAAGCCTTCGCCTAGCTCGTAAATACCCCATTTTCCGTTTTGCATCACGGCAACGAAACCACCTCTATTATCATGAAAAACATCCTCGAATTCGAAGGGAACTACCTCTTCCTTATTCCAATTAATAATACCCCATTTTCCGTTTCTTTGAGCCTTGAACATATTGTCATGCAGTTCCTTCATATTAGGATAAGCAGTGGCTAAAATTTGGGTGCCATCCTCTAGGTTCCATTTTAATTTTTTGCCGCCTAATGCGGCATTAATGACTTGACCGTCCGTATGGCAATAATCATA
>JAHDDF010000123.1 GCA_020629475.1 Saprospiraceae bacterium | reverse complement strand
CGGTTACGGATGATATAGAAGTATATCCTTCACCTATCGCTTCCTTGACTTGTCCTCAACCCGTGGAGAAGGTTTGTGAAGGGGATTTGTTTAATTGTATGCCTAGGGATTTGGAACCCGCTACGCTCGGAATTACTACGGGAAGTGTCAGCGGTACGGCGGTACCTTATCTTATTGGTGATCCAACGACACCGGGCGGTGATCTATTCATTGATTTCCCGAATATGCCAAGGAACGTAGACTTTACCTTAAATTATACATTAACCACCCCGGACGGGTGTTCGGATACGGCTTCTTGTACCTTTAGGGTAGTTGATCAAGAGGCGGACGCCGGAGGTTATTAATAGAAAAATTAAAAATGTAGGAAGGCGATCAATTAAGAATTGATCGCCTTTTTTATATGCCTAGTCGTTGTTTGAAATCCTCCCCGATTTCAACACCCAAGGACATTCCTTTCCTTGCGTCAATAACGGCTTCTTCCTTTCTTCCCAAAAGAAGTTTACACCTAGCACGGCTGATGTACATTCTTCCGTTATCGGGTGTTACTTGTAATGCAAGATCTAGGTGTTTTACACAAAGGTCAAAGTGCCCGAGTTTATCCTCGCAGGCAGCTTTTAGGTATTGTATTTTGGTATCCCTAGGATAAAACATTAAATATCTGCCATAAGCATCCGCGGCTTTTTGAAAGTCGCCCCTGTCCACGTAAAGTTTTCCCAAATTCAAATAGGCATCAATACTGAAACTACCCATTTCGTCCGATTTTTTGAGATCAGCTTCCGCTTCGGATAACCGTCCCATCATGGCGAGAAGTGAACCCCGTGCGCCGTAGCCACGTGGGTCATCGCGATGATAGGATACATAGGCATTTAAATCAACCAAGGCATTAGGGAGTTGATTTTCCTGGACGAATAGTTTCGCCCGGTTCATCAAGGCGTTTTTTGAATGGGGAACACGGGCGATAGCATTGTCGAAATCCTGTTTTGCTAGGTCTTTTTTTCCGTTATCCAAATAATAAAGCCCACGTGCGGTATAGGCCGTATCGGAGCTAGGGAATTTTGAAATAATATCCGAGAATAGGGTTTCACTATTTTCCCACACGCTTAACCTGAAAAATGATGCTACCAGAAGAATCAGGCAAAGCCCACCGGCAATGAACTTAAATAGTTCGGCTTTCTGAAGTGTAATCACTATGGTTTGTACCACACCTATAAGTACCATGCAAAGCCCGATAGTAGGTATGTATGAATACCTATCCGAAATGAAGTTGGTTCCTGTTACCGGGACAAGGAAAATAGGGGATAAGGCAATGACGTAAATAAGGATGCCCTTTTGCGCCAATGGGAATTTCTTTGAACCTATTGCCAAAAAAAGAAATACAAGAATACCGATGACGATGGAGGCAAAAAAGAAGAATGGCATTGTCGTTCCTACCTCGGCAAAAGGGTAGATGGCGCTTAACTTTACGGGGAACAGGAAATGGAGGATATATGCTCCCGTTTTGAGTAACATCATTAAAAGATCCGCTAAAGGAGCAGGAAGTGACTCGAATGGTTGGACGCCCGTACCGTGACCGTTAATGATGCCTAACTTATCCCTGAATATTCCTGCGAAAACGAGAAAAACAATAAAGGCAGTACCTATTAGTACGGAAAATCCCCATTTCTTTTCCCGTAATTTTTCAAGAAACGGAATCATAATGAGCCCGACAAGAACTATGGCGGTTGCTTTTGAAAGGAAGGCAAGCACAAGGGAAATTCCACCTAGGAGAAAGAGGAAATATTTTCCGTTTCCTTTCTTGGAGGAAGCCATCAAAAAGGAAAGCCAGGATAGTAGCAAGAAGAACCCGGAAACGACATCCTCTAATTCCGATGCCCATGCAACGGATTCCGCCTTCAAAGGGTGGATTGCCCAAAAAAGGGCGATGAAAAAGGGGAGAAGAATGTTGTTGGAATCAGGGAGTATCTTTCGGGCCACCAGAAACAAAAGCCCCCCGTTTAAAACATGAAAAAACCAACTAGTAAGGTGAAAGTAAAAAGGATCATTACCGAAGAGGTAATAAATGACCTTATACATGAAAATGATAATCGGCTTGTAGTTCAATGTGCCTAAATGATCCCGGAAGATGATTTTCCAATCCGAAAAATCCATCGCAACCACCTTGGGGTTTTCGTAAATTAGGAAAGCATCGTCAAGGTTAACGAATTCAAAACCGGTAATAAAAAAGTACAATAAGCCCGTAATCACGGTCAGGATTAGCGGAAAAACGAAAACTTTTTTACCGGAATTGGACATGACAACCTTTTCTAGTTTATACAAAAAAGTGGAATGTGTTTTGGCGTTCGGATAAAAGAGGGTATTTTAGAAAAGCAAATCCTACTAATTACCTGTCTTGACTTATTCTATATCATGTTTTGGGGAAGTAATTCCACCTGTAAACAATGATGAGAAAAGGTTTGGAATGAGGAATATTAGACTTCTTACATCGGCTCACTTATGTTTGTCTCTTCCTTTGGAAGATAAAGGAAGTTATTGTGTTTTTCCTAATTTCCATTCCTTTTTACGCTCAATTTTATTCTTCTTTTCATTTGCTCCTAAAGCCACTTCGGGATATCTAAACCCGGCTGTCTTTGGTGTATGTATTAAATAGTCACAGGTATGAAATTCGCTATCCTACAAAGATTTTTCCTCCCCCTTGTTTTCCTTTTTGCAGGAACCTTGGTTTACGGACAAAACGCTTTTCCTGAACATCCAAAAGGGGATTCCGAAGCGGAAGCCATCAAATATGAGAAGGCAAAAAAGGAGTGGATTAAAAATAATCCCGAGGCATATGAGAAAATGATGGGTACGCCTAAAGCCACCGATGTAGGGATTTCCAAGGGCAATACGGGAATACCGACTAAGCCTTATCCCGTAGCGGCCGATCTTCCGTTGCCGAAGGATAACTCCCCGGAGGCCCAAGCGGATTATGCCAAAAGAAAAGAAGCTTGGATAAAAGAAAACAAGGAGACTTATGAAGAAATGACAAAGACGCAGGATGTCCCCGTCCAAGATAATTCCCCTACGGAAAACATGGCAAAGGAATCCGGTGAAACCCCACTTGAAACGCCTAAACCTGAAGCAACCCAACCACAGGAGATTCAAATAGTAGAGGCCGCCCCAAAAGAATTATTCAAGATTCCCTCCCATGCTAAAAAATGGAAGGTAACGGATATTCAAATTGCGGATGATAATAAAGATATTCCGGCTAAAGCAGTGGAAGGAGCAAAAAATCTATTCAAAAAGATTTCTACGATTACCTACTACGTTTGGGATAATAGAATATACAAGAAGGACGGTAATACAAAGCAGCCTAATATGGCTGAACAAGTAGCAAGTATTGGGGAAGACGCAGTAGGACTCAGGATCCTTGATAATGATGGGGCTCCTGCATTTGATGGAATATTAGAGTTCGTTAGTGAAAACGAGGCCAGACTTAATATCATGCGCATGATGGATGGTACGCAAGTTTCAGGGTATATCCGATTCTCCATTGAGTAACTTACGGACTTGAAACCTTTTTAAGAGAATTCACCAATTCAAATAAAGCATGGCTCAAATATTATTTAGGAAAATTTCCTTACTTACTTTCTTGATATTTTTTCTTGGATTTGCCTCCGGGCAAAACCCATTTCCTTTCTCTCCGCCAAAGGATGATTCCGTTCAAGAGGCGGAGCGCTATGAAAGGGAAAAAAAGGCTTGGTATAAACAGCAGGAAAAGAAAGAACCCCAAACCGCTAACCCGGAACCGGTCCATACCAAACCGGAGCAAGATGCCGGGGAGGATAAGGCGGTAGAAAATACCAAGAAATTTTCGGCTCCTTCGGAAAAGCCTATGGCAAACCCTTACTCCAATTTACAATACGGGGAATCTTCAAGCAATACGGATAATACCCCCGGGGTAGGATTAATATTTAACGAAACGGATTCCTCTTTCCTTGAATATGTCCCTGAAGAAGTAGCTCCTGTAGCTGAGGATTTACCGGAACCCGAAACGCCTCAAATGGAGGAGGTGAACGGGGAGTCTTGGTTGGTAAAAGGGATAACCGTAATAGGTCCCGAGGGAAAGGATAAATCCGATATTGAAAAAGATTTAGAGGGGGATGCCTTAGAGGAAAGTATCTGGACTTTTGTAGGGGATAATAGGCTAGTGATTAACGCCAGGGGACAAGGTTCGGTTTTTTCATTCGAGAAAAAGGACGGCGCTCTTCACATAAAAAATATTCCTTGTTTTGATTGTGGTACCCGAGTTTTTGATATTCTTGAATCCTCGGTGGGGCATTTTGTTTTGGAATTCCCTTACGATGATAATGAGGATTTTCAATTAAGATTGGAATTGATCCGCCCCTGATTTAAGATAATTCACCACCCATTTGCTGAAGAATAATTTCCGGTTTAAGGGAAAAATGCAGCAAAGAATGCCCTAGGAAATAGTCCTTTTGATTTAGGTTTTCGCACGATAGAATTGTGATACAAACAAATACCGGCTCATGAAATACTTTTATTCTGTTCTATTGTTTTTTGTGCTGCCCGCAACAATAGTCTTTGGCCAACAAGTAAACTATACCGTCCAAGTAGCCACCGTTCAATGGTTTGAAGGGGGTGTAGGAGGAGCTTGCTGGGAAAACGGTCAGGAAGAATATACCGCTCTTGTATGGTTTGACGATAACCTTAACGGAACGGATGTCGGAGGTAATTGCTTCACCTGTAACAATAACGGGAATTGTACGATTAACCCCAATACTACTCTAGGTAGCCGGAATAATACCTGCGCGGATCGGATAAATATTAGGTTCCAAGCATGGGAGGACGATACGAGCCCTAGGTGTTCATACAATACGGGTACTTTTATTAATAATGATGATTGTGAATGCGGCCCCTCAACGGTAGCCGGAATAGATTTCAGGAACAATCCCTCAGGAACGGTTTATGGCCCATTTGGCTGCAATCTTAACAATCACAGGGTATATGTCAGAATCAATTGGAGTTATGTTACCCCGCCCAATCCGGGTGCCTTCGGGAGTAATTCTTGGGTGGTTCATGGTTATAACCAAAATGCGGGCTATAATATTAACGATAACCTGAACTTAGTCAATCTTAGTTATCAGGGTTTTTATACGAATAATACCTTGAATATTACTTCAACATCCGTTTGGCCCTCCGGCGGTTCCCCTGATGATGCATCTACTTGGAATGGGTGCACCGTTAATAATGATAACCACGTAGTCGTTTATAAAAGACGCGGATTTAACTGTGGTCTTTATAACATTGACCTGGATGGTCATGACGATGCCGTACGGCTTTATGTCAATGGCGTCCAACAATACCAAAACAACGGCTGCTGCGCGGATCGGGGCGTCGTATGGTCCGGTTACCTCGATGGTAACTCCACCGTCGAATTCCGTGTTACTGAAGGCGGCGGCGGATCTAACCTATCCGTAGATTTTGATCTGATAAACCCTCTTGCTACGGCTACGCTGAACTGCCCCGCCGATATTACCATTAATGATGTTTGTGATCCCCAAGTCGTAAATTATAACATGGACGATTACGTCATTGGAACCATTCCGACCTCTATTATTTCCGGTTCCGGTACGGCTGTTTCCCTAGGGGACGATGCGGGAGTAGGAGTACCCATCGGTTTCACGTTCCCTTTCTTCGGTAACAATAGAACAACCGTTTATATCACTTCAAACGGTTATTTGACTTTTAATAATACGGACCTCACGGACTTCTCCAGCGACGTAATCCCGAATGCGAATAACCCCGATGAGATAATAGCCATGTATTGGGAGGATTTGAATCCCAACCTCGGCGGAGCTATCCGGTATTTTACCTCGGGTACGGCACCAAATCGAACCTTCACCGTGGAATACGATAATATCCAACACTTTGGCGGTGGAAACGCGGTAGTGGGTAAAGTCGTGTTACACGAAAGTACCGGTATTATCGAGATTCACGGACAAGCCCTACGTTCGGATGGCGGTTCGCACGTAATGGGTATAGAAAATATTGACGGTAGTGATGGGTACGCTCCCCCGGGCAGAAACGGCGGTAATTGGAGTGCCTTCAATGAATCTTATGCCTTTTATCCCGTAACACAAACGGCAGGCTTGGCGTCAGGCGCAACATTCCCGGTAGGAACGACCACGAACACCTTTCAAATAGAGGATCAATGCGGTAACACCGAAACTTGCTCATTCGACGTTACGGTTAATGCCCCAATTATTTCGAATGACGATTGTGTAAATGCTACTCCGGTTGCCGTTCCGTCAACAACCAATGGATCCACCGTCTGCGCGAATGTTGATAATGAACCTTTCTGCGGTACCGGCGACGGTACGGGAGGTGGCGTTTGGTATTCCATTACGGGTACCGGAAATGAAATAACGGCGGAAACGTGTAATGCCGCTAGCTACGATACCAAAATTAGGGTGTATACGGGGAATTGCACCACGCCGACCTGCGTTGGTGGTAACGATGATGCTTGCGCCAGTTTACGGTCAAGCGTTACTTGGTGTTCCGAGGCAGGGACAACCTATTATATTCTAGTACACGGTTTTGGTGCCAATGAAGGAACCTTCCAGTTGGATATAACGGAGAATGTAGTAAATCCGGTAATTTCCTGTCCCGCTAATATTACCGTTAATGCATCAGCGGGAAACTGTACTGCAGTAGTAACCTACACCACGCCTTCAGGTACGGATGATTGTCCGGGACAGTCCACGACACAAACTGCCGGACTGCCCTCCGGTGCTACCTTTCCTCTAGGAATAACCACGAATACTTTCCAAGTAACGGATGCGGCAGGAAATACCGCTACGTGTTCCTTTAATGTAACCGTTACGGATTTAGAGAATCCCACCATCTCTTGTCCTTCAAATATTACCGTAAATAATTCTCCGGGAATTTGTGGCGCAGTGGTAACGTACACCACCCCCGTTGGTTCGGATAATTGCCCCGGACAAACAACGATACAAACCGCGGGTCTACCTTCCGGTTCAACCTTCCCCGTAGGCTCTACCACGAATACTTTCCAAGTAACGGATGCCGCCGGAAACCCATCCGTTACCTGCTCCTTTACGGTTACGGTTAACGATAATGAACCACCAAGCATCACCTGCCCCGGAAACATAACGGTAAACAATGATGCAGGAAATTGCTCCGCCAACGTTTATTGGACGGAGCCTACTCCTATAGATAATTGCCCTTCCCCGACACTTACTTCAAACGGGTTCACCTTTACTTATTTAGGTGAATTCAACGGGGAATACTACTACCTATCCGATAACCCACTCGTTCCCGCTAGCGGGAGCTACGCGGATCAAGTAGCCGCCGCTGCCGCTGCAAATGCGGCGGGTGCCGCATACGGGGGGCACCTCGCGGATATCAATGACGCACCGGAAAACGACTTCATAAGAAATAACATTCCCGGTTCAACCCTCATCGGATTTACGGATGAATTGTTCGAAGGAAACTTCGGATGGTTTAGTGGTGCACCTGTCACCTTTGTAGCGTGGAACGGCGGTGAGCCCAACAATGTGGGAATGGAGAATTATACGGAAATCCAACCTTCCGGAGGTTGGAATGATATCAACCTCGCCAATTCCAATAGAAGATTCTTGATCGAACTTCCTGTTCCTCCTTCGGATTTCAATAGCACCCATAGTCCCGGTGATAATTTCGCGGTGGGAACCACAACCGTAACTTACACGGCTACCGACGGGGCAGGAAATACTGCTACTTGTTCCTTTACCGTCACCGTAAATGATAATGAAGCACCCGTTGCGAATTGTACCAATTATACGGCAAACCTAGGAGCGGGCGGTACGGTTACTATTACCGCCGCTAACGTAGATGGTGGTTCAACGGATAATTGCGGAATCACGAGTTCCTCCGTTTCCCCGGATACCTTTGATTGTGATGATCTAGGTGCTAATACGGTAACGCTTACGCTGAGCGATGCCGCTGGAAACACAAGCACTTGTACCGCCACCGTTACCGTTACGGATACCAATAGTGAGTGTTGTGATATTTCCTTGGATGGTGTTACGGAAACGGATGAGGTTTGTCCCGGTGCCAACGATGGAACCATTACTATTACGGCATCCTGTACATCTTGTACTTCTATAGAATATTCCATTAACGGGGCTGGAGGTCCTTTCCAATCTTCTAATGTATTCTCCGGTCTTGCGGATGGTACTTACAATATAGTGGTTCAGGATGCGGGAGATTCTTCATGCTCCGATACGGGAACCGGGAATATTGCTCCCGGAACGGATACGACCAATCCGGCAATAACCTGCCCCTCAAACATTACGGTAAATAATGATGCTGGTGTTTGCGGTGCCATTGTAAATTATACGGCTCCTACGGGTACGGATAATTGTCCCGGACAAACTACGGCACAAACGGGAGGCCTAGCTTCAGGGGCTACCTTCCCGATAGGAACAACCACGAATACTTTCGTGGTAACCGATGGTTCAGGAAATACCGCTGCTTGCTCTTTTACCGTTACCGTCACGGATAATGAGGCTCCTGTTTGCAATGCGCAAGACGTAACCGTCCAACTGGATGCATCCGGAAACGGCTCGGTAACTGCCGCTGCTATTGATAACGGCTCTTCGGATAACTGTACCGTCACTTCCGTAACGGCTACACCTACTGCCTTTACCTGTGCCAATATTGGAGCTAATACCGTAACGCTTACCGTTACGGATGATAGTGGTAATACATCTACCTGTACCGCCACGGTAACCGTTGAGGATAACGTACCACCGGACGCTCAATGTATAGATGTTACATTACAATTGGACGCTTCCGGAAATGCGACCTTGCCTCCCGGTGGTATTAATAATGGTACTACGGAAAATTGCGGGTTTGCATTTATTGGAATCGGACCCAATACTTTTGATTGTTCAAATGTAGGGGCAAATGTAGTTACCCTTACGGCTACGGATTCTAACTTGAATTCCAGCACTTGTACGGCTACGGTTACGATTGAGGATAATGTAGCCCCGACCTGTTCCGCTCAAGATATAACGGTTCAATTGGATGCCGCAGGAAATGCCTCAATCGTTGCGGGAGATGTCGATAACGGTTCTAGTGACAACTGTTCCATTGCCTCTTTGGCTGTTACCCCTACCTCATTTACTTGCGCCAACGTAGGAGGCAATACGGTTACCCTTACGGTAACGGATACAAATGGAAATAGCTCCACTTGTACTTCCACGGTGACCATTGAGGATAATGTTGCTCCTACCTGCTCCGCCCAAGACCTTACGGTACAGCTGGATGCGGCAGGAAATGCTTCGATTACTGCCGCAGCGGTTGACGACGGCTCAAGTGATAATTGCGCTGTTGCCGGTTTGGCGGTTAGCCCTTCAAGCTTTACCTGCGCGAACGTTGGCGGTAATACGGTTACGCTTACCGTAACGGACACCAACGGGAATACTTCCACTTGTACTTCTACCGTGACGGTAGAGGATAATGTAGCACCTACGTGCTCGGCTCAAGATGTAACGGTGCAGTTGGATGGAGCGGGTAATGCTTCCGTTACCGCCGCACAAATAGATAATGGCTCATCGGATAATTGTTCCGTTGCCGGGCTTGTCGTTTCCCCTTCCGCTTTTGATTGTACCAATGTGGGGGGTAATACTGTTACCTTAACGGTAACGGATGTAAACGGAAATACTTCCACTTGTACCGCCACGGTTACGGTGGAAGACACCGAGGATCCGACAATAACTTGCCCTGCTGATATTCCGGTTAATAATGATGCGGGATTATGCTCCGCCGTAGTAACCTATACTACACCGGTAGGGATGGATAATTGCGCAGGAAGTTCTACCGCTCAAACTACGGGCCTTCCAAGTGGGGCTACCTTCCCGGTTGGTGTAACCCTCAATACCTTCGTAGTTACGGACGCTTCCGGGAATACGGCTTCTTGTACGTTTAATGTTACGGTCGCGGATAATGAACCGCCCGTAGTTTCTTGTATGGATGTAACATTCTCCTTGGATGCGACGGGAATAGTGGGTATATCTAATTCCTCGGATGTTACCAATAGCATCTCCGATAATTGTGCCATTCAAAACGTATCCTACAGCCAAAGTGCCTTCGATTGTTCCCATGCGGGAACCACCATTCCGGTAACGGTTACCGTAACGGATATTTATGGCAATAGTAATGATTGCGTGAGCAATGTTACCATTGAGGACAACATCGCACCAACTGCCGTTTGTCAAGACTTAACGGTGCAATTGGATGCCACCGGTTCAGTAACCGTCCCTGCCGACGATGCGGATAACGGCTCGTCCGATAATTGTGTGGCACCATTATCCTTTGCCTTGAGCCAGTCTACCTTCGGGTGTGCTGATGTCGGAACTAACGTGGTTACTTTAACGGTGACGGATGCCGCCGGAAATACGGCTACTTGTACCACGAACATTACGGTTGAAGATAACGTGAACCCGACGGCGCTTTGCCAAGATATTACGGTTCAATTGGATGGGACGGGAGCGGCAACCATAGTAGCCGCTGACGTGGATAACGGAAGTAGTGATGCTTGCGGGACACCGTCATTGGCAATAAATATCAATTCATTTGGCTGTGCCGATGTCGGTGCTAATGTGGTGACTCTTACCGTTACGGATGGAGCCGGAAACACGGCTTCTTGTGCTTCTACGGTTACGGTGGAGGATAACGTAGCTCCCACTTGTTCCGCTCAAGATATTACCGTTCAGTTGGATGCCCTAGGCAATGCCACAATCGTTGCGGCGGATATCGACAACGGTAGTGCCGATGCTTGTGGTATCGCTAGTTTGGCGGTAAGCCCAACCAGCTTCACTTGTGCCAATGTAGGTGCAAATACGGTTACCCTTACGGTAACGGACGTAAACGGGAATACTTCTACCTGTACCTCCACGGTTACGGTGGAAGATATGGTTCCCCCAACCGCTACTTGCCAAAACCTTGTAGTGCAATTGGATGCGACCGGTAATGTTACCATTGCTGCAACGGATGTAAATAATGGCTCAACGGATAATTGCTCTATTGCGGGCATGACCGTTTCTCCTTCGGCATTTACCTGTACCGAAGTGGGGGATAATACGGTTACGCTTACGG
>JAHDDF010000638.1 GCA_020629475.1 Saprospiraceae bacterium | reverse complement strand
TATTTTAGAGGAGCACCTAGTTGAAAATCCAGCAACAGATTTACCTAATTGAGCCGAAATTTAACTCTTTCACTCTTTTAACTATTCAATAGTTACAAAGGGCAGCACTCTACTAATTTGGCGTAGTCGGGTTTATCGGCGGCCGTTTTATGGATATATTGATCCTTGACCGCTCCCCTATGAATCAAAAAGATACCCGGCATTTGAAAACCGTCGCCGAGTTGTTTCCAACCTACGCCATGACCATCCACGACACCTGCCTGGAATCCCCTTACCCATACGCTTAGTCCGAATAATTGATTAAAGGTTCCTTTCATTAAGCCGAATTCCTTGTAAAACCGGCAATCAATGTCGGAAACGTGGATAGGATTCTTTATATCGTATCGTTCGAAATATTGTTGGGCAACCTCGTTTTCCGCCATATGGACAAAAACGATTTTAGCGCCGGAGGACTCCAATTCCTGCTTGCGTGTCGAAATCTCACCGAGTGCCTCACGGCAAAAGGTACAGCCGAAATGACGAAGGAATACCAACATGACGGAGGACTGAAAAGATATGTCCGATACGGAAGCTCCCGTATTGGTTATCATTTCATCCAATGTATCCTGTTCAACAAAATTGATTTCCATCAAGGATAAGGTTAAGGTTGATGCCCAATATAACCCTTAAATGAAACGGAGGTTTAAAGATCCCGGCGATTTAAAGTCCAAAAACTTAAACCTAGGAAAATTAGGATATAAATAATAGTGGAAATGGTGGATTCCATAGGGGTAAGGAACAAATCCATCCCGAATTCCTTGAGCATTTGTTCCGCTAAATCCTCAAAGACGGGCATGAATCTTCCGGGAATCGGGACTAGATCCTCCATGGCGTTTAACGGGAAAAAGTGGATGGCGCGGGTTGGCGTAAGCCACCAAAAGATTGCCCAACGAATGCCTACCTCAATAAACATGGTCCAAAAGAAATAAAAGATCACGGACAATGCCATGCTCCGGAAAAGCCATGCCGTAAAGAAGGCAAATGACATATAACCCATGCATTGCAACCAAAACAAGGCGATGTAATGGGCATTCTCCATCACCTTATCGGCAATAATATACTCCGTATTGAAAAAACCGAATCCCAAGGAAAGTACGGTATAGAAAACCGTAACGGCAGTGGCAAGCGCCATCATTATCAGCACCTTGGAGGCAAATATTTGCTTGCGCGTGAGTCCGGTAATTACCCCCTGCCTTAAGGTTTTATAACTAAATTCATTGGAAACCAAAAGAACCCCGATGATCCCCATGGTAAAGAAGTTCAGCCAGTTTCCCACGTAACCCATTACGGTCCAAACTATCGGGAAAATAGCGGGATCCGATATTGCCACGGAGGCTTCCGTACCGTCTACTTGTGCGTGGATGGATTGGAACAGGAAGAAAATAGCGGGCATGGAGATAACATAAAGGAGCATTAACACCCTAAAAGGGATGTAATTCTTTAGTTTCAACCATTCGAGTCGAAGTAAATGGAGCATTTGAAATTGATTTACCGCCTACAAGATAGGAATTATGGGAATATCAGGAATTAAGGTAAATTTATAATGAAGTTGTTCAAGAAATAGTCAAAATTCCCCTCTTTTAGTATTTCCCGAATAATTCATTTCAAAAATATTGGATATCCGTTGAGGCAACCCCAAACATATACGCTAGCCTTTTGCCCCGTACGGGGTTGCTTGAAGTGGGTGCTCCTTTTCGCCCTATTGTTTATTTTTTCCTTGGAAACGCTCCATGCGCA
>JAHDDF010000637.1 GCA_020629475.1 Saprospiraceae bacterium | reverse complement strand
CTAAGGGTATATCTTTGTTGCGTATTTTAGGGGTAGAACTCTAATTCCGACGACACCATCTAACCATCTAACCATCCCCAAAAAATAAATTTCACCTTACTGTAACCTTTACCCCTAGTAAACCCGTCTTATCCACAAACGAAGCCGCCAAGTGGAAAATGATCACCAAGATATCCGTCGTGTGCTTTCCGGGAATCGGGAGGCATTTACGGCTATCGTGGATCGTCACCGGGGCTATGTTTTTACGGTTTGTTTGAACGTTCTTAAAAACAGAGAGGAAGCGGAAGAAGCGGCGCAAGATACTTTTTTGAAGGTGTTCAAAACCTTAAGGAGTTACAAAGGGGAATCCAAATTCTCTACTTGGTTGTACCGCATCGCGTTCCGGACGGCAATAGATAAAGGACGCCGAAAAAAGCGCGACATTTCCCCCTTAAACGAGAATGCCGAAAGCCAATTTTTCAAGGACGAAGCTGCCACGCCACTTGAATTAGCGGAGGGAAGCAGCCTAAAGAGCGCCTTGGAAAAAGTATTGGCAAGCATGCCGGAAGCCGTGGCTACCGTCTTGGATTTGTACTATCTGCATGAGCAATCCGTCAAGGAGATTTCCAATATCACGGGTTTGAGCCTATCCAACGTAAAGGTTAAATTGCACCGAGGCAGGGACGTACTAAAGCGGAAGCTTTCATTATATTTGAAGGAAGAGATAAAGGATTTGATATGAATACCGAGGAACTCTTGCATAAATACCTGGATGGTACTTGTACCAACGCGGAGAAGGATGCTTTTGAAAAATCCCTCTCATCCGATCCTTTGTTGAAAAAGGAATACGAAATGCTTCGTGCCCTGGAACGTTCCCTCAAGGACAGGGAACCGGATTTACCCGCCTATTCCTTTACGGATAAAGTGATGGCAAAACTTCCCGAAGCCAAGGAGGAGCAAGAACCATTGGTATCCCGGAAGCTAGCGGGTTTTGGTGTTTCCTTGGTTTTACTAATGCTTCTTTTACCCCTTGGATTATCCGTAGGTTATGGCGGTGTCCCAACTGATATTCCCGCTACCAATTCCGGTTGGTCCTACATCCGTAAATTCAGTGATTTCTTTGCCTTGGAAAGTGTGGAGTTCTTGGTAATGCCCACCTTGTTATGTATCGGGCTCATGGTTTTACTCTCCTTGGAAATGATATTGGGAAGAAGGCGGCAGGGAAGGTCTTCCCTTATCTAATAACCCTACGGCTTCTCATACTTCGCCGTACAAGCCTCGATACACTGGTAATACAAGAACAATTCCCCGTTGATTAATTCGTAATTGATGGTAAAACAACCATCCGCTGTAATAGTGCCATCCGCTTCGGAATAACTGCCGGATGAAGCAGGAAAAGGATCGTTCATGAAACAAATATCCTCATTGCAAGTCCAAGTCCCGTCATCATTAAAAGTCAAGACTCGATTACTGGAAACAGGTTCCAAGCCGCCACTACCGTCGCCCGGATCTATGTAGACCTCCGTTAATTCCCAATCACCAAGAACGGTGGTTACGGTAGGAGTGGTCTCCTCATCATCACAAGAGATTAGAAATAAAGGCAAGAAAAATAAAAGGGCGAATATTATTTTTTTCATGGTACTGTGATTTTATAGGTTAAGACAAGTTAGTAAAAGGAAATGGTTGGGTTTTAAAAAAATCCCAATTACTTATCTGTCATCTGTCATCTGTCATCTGTCATCTGTCATCTGTCATCTGTCATCTGTCATATTCAATTTCCCGAGATAATCTTCAATCGT
>JAHDDF010000636.1 GCA_020629475.1 Saprospiraceae bacterium | reverse complement strand
TGTCTCCAAACAAAAGATTATTTTAGCCACGCAAAACCACAAGGCATGATTCAAACCAAGGGGCTCAGGCATTCCTATGACAGGAACAATAGCTTTCAATTCCCGGACATAAACGTGGGCAAGGGCGAAAAAATGCTCTTGTTAGGACAATCAGGTTGCGGGAAAACCACCTTACTTCATATTCTAGGTGGACTCATGAAACCGGAACAAGGAAGCGTAACCATCGGGGATACGGAAATTTCATCCTTGTCCGCAGGAATAGGGGATAAGTTCCGGGGACAAAACATCGGAATCATTTTCCAAAATCCGCACTTCGTACGTTCCTTGACCATTGGTGAAAACCTAATGCTTTGCCAAAGGCTAGCCGGCCTAAATTCGGATAAAGCGCATGTACAAAGCTTGCTCGACAGACTCAATATCGGAAGTAAATTCCGCTCCTATGCCCGTAATATGAGTCAAGGGGAGCAACAACGTGCCGCCATCGCGCGTGCCATCGTAAATAAACCCCAAGTAATCCTAGCGGATGAACCTACCTCCGCCTTGGACGACAAGAATACCGATGAGGTGATCAACCTACTGGAAGCACAAGCAGCAGAGCATGGCGCCACCCTCATCATCGTTACCCACGATAACCGCTTGAAGGAGCGATTCCCTAACCGCATAGAACTCTAAGACATGGAACAGGAAAGCAGAAATTTCTTGGAGGCAATCCTCTTTTCGGAGCTCGTCCCACCATTGGCAAAAACGGGAATCGTACTTGCCTTGGTCCTAGTAGCACTTTTGGTCTTCGGCAGTGCCGCAAAATTGGCTTGGCGCAACTTAAGAGGCAATCCTCTTTCAACGTCCTTGAGTTTAATCCTCTTCGCGCTAGGTGTAGGGTTAATTTCCTTGATGTTTTTGCTCAATAAGCAATTGGAAGAAAAATTCGACAAGAGTTTAGCGGGCATCAACTTGGTTATCGGTGCTAAGGGAAGCCCCTTGCAATTGGTCTTGTGTAACATGTTTCACATTGACGATCCTACAGGGAATATTACCATCAAGGACGCTAGACCTTTCATGAACCCCAAGCATCCCCTGATTGAAACGGCGGTACCCATTTCCGTCGGGGATAGTTATAAGACTTACCGCATCGTTGGTACGGAACATAGCATCCTGGAGATGTATAAGGTCGAGCTTGGCGAAGGGAAACTTTGGAAAAACGTAATGGAAGTAACCGTAGGCGCGGATGCCGCGGCACGACTCGGGATAAAAATCGGGGATAGTTTCCACAGCTCCCACGGCTTCATAATGGACGACAATCTGGTGCATGATGATGTTGATCCTTTCGTTGTCGTAGGAATATTAAAGAGTTCCGGAACCGTCGTGGATCAATTGATCCTTACGGATACCCGAAGTGTCTGGAAAGTCCATGAAGGGCATGACGACCATGAAGGAGAATCCGATTCCCTTGCCGTTGCCCACGGACATCACCCGGATTCCGTTCAAGTGGTAAAACCATTAATGGATGAAATAGATCAATCCATTACTTCACTCCTCGTCCAGTTCAGGGGAAGGAATTTCCAATCCTTGAACCTTGCAAGGAATATTAATGAAAACACCAATCTCCAAGCGGCAAATCCGGCTTACGAGATAAATCGTTTGTATAGCCTCTTAGGGGCAAGTGAAACGCTACTGCGTTATCTGGCAATCGTAATCATGATCGTATCCGGATTGAGCATATTTATTTCCTTGTTCAATTCCTTACGGACACGCAAGTACGAACTTGCCCTGATGCGGGT
>JAHDDF010000635.1 GCA_020629475.1 Saprospiraceae bacterium | reverse complement strand
CATCAACTTATTTTCTTAAATGAACATTATCGTTCCCGCCCGGGCATTATTTCCTTTTCCAATAAGAAATTCTATGAGGAGGGATTAAGCATAATGACTGAATTGCCTATCCCTGAAAAATTGGAGGATGTTGAATGGGTATACACGAACGGAAAAAGGGATGCAAAAGGAAAAAATGAAA
The DNA here is from genome assembly GCA_020629475.1 of Saprospiraceae bacterium. Taxonomy (GTDB): domain Bacteria; phylum Bacteroidota; class Bacteroidia; order Chitinophagales; family Saprospiraceae; genus JAHDCE01. Next base: position 1,598 of record JAHDDF010000635.1, on the reverse strand, counting down.
TTGAGGTAGATATCTTATTGCAATCCTTAAAGGAGATAATGGAAGAAGACGCCGAACGCGAATTAAAAAGAAGCGTAGGAATAATTTCTCCCTACGCGGCGCAAGTAACGTATTTAAAATCAAGGATAAGGAAGGAATTCTCCTTGGAGAAATTGAAGAAACATAATTTATTAATAGGTACTCCTTTTCATTTTCAAGGAGAGGAAAGGGATGTCATGCTTATTTCTTTTTGCGTGGACGCAAACACGCATCCTTCAGCTATTCGATATTTAGATAAAGAGGACGTATTTAATGTTACGATAACCCGGGCAAGAAACCTCCAAAAGATTTTCGTTTCGGTAAAAGAGAATCAATTACCTAAAGATTGCCAATTACAAGAGTATATCAGTCAAATAAAGGAGGGGCAAAGTACTGTGGTAATTGAAAATAATAATAGGGATCCATTCTTGGAGGAAATAATTGAATCCTTGGAAACAATGGGCGTAAAGAATCCCAAGATAGGTGCGATGGTAGGCGGTGTAACCGTGGATATTTCCTTTTTTAAAAGAGGCATCCCGCATTGTATCGACCTCATTGGTCATCCCGGGGATTATGAGGAACAGTTGGAGTATGAGCACATCCGCATGTTGTCCCGTATCAATGCGCCGTGCCTTCTTTTACCCTTCAGTGATTGGCACTTGGACAAGAAAAAAACAAGGAGGATTTTACAGGATTTTGTCTTCGGGAAGTTCTAGGAAGTTTGAATTCATAAAAATTTCCAACCTTTGTGGCATAATAGTGTTGCACTAACGTATAAAAGTACCTAACACGGATATATATCGGGACAGCCCCGTGATTATCCTTTACAAAACCTTCATGACATGAGCATTCAGGAAATCATTGACAGGCTTAAAGCCGGAAATGAGCGCTTTGTCCAAGATAAGTTGGACGGAAAACTTCAAGATTCCAACCGTAGAGGCCAACTTACGGGCGGACAATCCCCTAACACCATCGTTTTGAGCTGCGCGGATAGCCGCGTAGTACCCGAGTTGGCTTTTGATTCCGGTTTGGGCGAATTATTCGTGGTTCGCGTAGCGGGTAACATCGCTAATAACTCCTCCATCGCAAGTATGGAGTACGCGGTAGCCCACGTAGGTTCCAAAGTAATCGTAGTAATGGGTCACGAAAGCTGTGGTGCCGTAACGGCGGCTATGGCAGGTGGAGACAACGGCCATAACTTGAACCACCTTCTTTCCCATATTACGCCCGCACTTGCCGCTTGCGGTGCCGATGCGCCTCTTGCCGAGGTAGTAAAGAAAAATGCCGAGCTTACCGCCGGTGAATTGCTTTCCCGTTCCTCCATCATCCGTAACGCGGTGGAGGCAGGTGATGTAAGAATCGTTCCCGCATACTACCACCTTGATTCCGGGAAGGTAGATTTCCTGTAAGGAAGAATTTAATAAACGATCACGTTTAAAGGATAGCCGTTCTAAACGGCTATCCTTTTTTTTGTGAAATAACTTTTCTCTAAAAACAGTTTGAAAATGATTGGTCACGAATGCTTAGAACCATTGACCATCTTTGGTTATTCGTCTTTTGGTTTGTCTCTTTATTATTCC
>JAHDDF010000122.1 GCA_020629475.1 Saprospiraceae bacterium | reverse complement strand
TCCCATGGAGGTGATGAGTATTTTAGTTGGGATTACGGGACCAACTCCGGAAATGCCCTGAATTTCTTCACGGTTGGTTCAGCAGGAGTTTACCGCTCCATGGCAATTTTTGATTTCGGAGGCGGAAACACCTATTATGATCTACTTAAATTCCAACCCGGTAATACGGATATGCCGACTACGCTTATGGGTTCCGGTCCTACGGGTGGTTTTTGTACCTCTGATCAATTGACTTTTAATGGTTCGGAGTTGAATTTTTATAAAAATAGTTGGAACGGATCCGGTAATGTTTGTGGAGGGACCTTGAATTATGAATTAGAGGTAACTTCCGGTACCGGTTGCAGTATCGGAACCACTACAACAGGAACTATTGCGGTAGGATACAGGGATGCTTGTGCGGGACCTGCTCCTCAATATATAAACGTCTTTCCTTTTGGTGGTTCCTGCCAAATCCAAGATGGGGCTACCCAAGATCAAAGATGGGAGGAGACAGCAGCCAATGTAGACCTCCTGGCATTGGCTTCCGGTTTGTGCGCACCAACTACAACAACCGGTCCCGTTACTTATACCTTTAGAATGTATTCCGAAACAACCATGGACTGTTCCGGCGGTTGTACCCTTACCGAACGTTCTCCGGCATCCGGCTTCTTTACCACTTCATTTACGATTGATAGCGATGATGCGGGTGGAAGTTGTGCCTTGCTTCCGATTGAATTGGTTGAATTTATGGCGGAGGAAAACGGAAGGGATAATTTATTGAAATGGACCAGCGCTTCTGAAGTAAACGGCTCGCATTTTGAAGTCGAGGTTTCCGTTAGCGGGAGTGGATTCCAAGGAGTGGGTAGGGTAGAGGCCCTAGGTAATTCCGAGACGGAAAATAATTATGTATTCAATCATGATAATGCCACAGGATTAGGCTCGGAATTTCTTTATCGTTTAAAAATGGTAGACTTGGATGGTACTTACGAGTATTCCAATGTGGTATCATTAACGAGGGAGAAGCAAGGGCAAGAATTCTCCTTGGCACCGAATCCCGTTAAAGGAAATAAAACGACCCTTCTATTCGGTAATGAAGTCGTGAATGCCCGAATTCTTGTAATGGATATTACAGGCAAAACCATCCAATCCCTTGAGGTTTCAGGTAGCAGTTTTGACCTTGATGTTTCAGGATTGTCCCAAGGATTGTATTTCGTATCATTTAACGACGGTGACACATCATTCACCGAAAAACTTATCGTTAAATAATATTTTTCGAGATAAAATTTTGTAAAAAAGGGATGTTTGCTTAAAATTACGCTAAGCAAATACATACGATTAAAAAAAACCGCATCTGGCGAAAATGAGTCCTCGGGGAAACCCGAGGACTTTTTTTTAGGCATGGATGAAATTAAAATCCCGCCGCGTGATCTTCTCCTCGATTGTCAGCTACACCCTCCCTTTTACCATCAGGATGGATGAGTATGGCTTCTACCTTACCGATATAACTTCTTTCATGAAGTTTATGACCCATGCCTTCTAATTCAGTTCTTACCCCTGGGGAAATGGCTCCGTCCTCCACGTAGATTTGATCGGGTAGCCATTGGGAGTGGAAACGCTTGGCATGAACAGCCTCTTTCAAGGGCATCCCGAATTCGGCTACATTCACGAAGGTTTGGAAAACGGAAGTAATGATGGTAGAGCCTCCCGGTGTACCCAAGACCATGAATAGTTTCCCTTCCTTGGTAATGATGGTAGGCGTCATGGAGCTAAGCATCCTTTTTCCGGGCTGAATAGCATTGGCGTCATTTCCGATAAGGCCGAATTGGTTAGGAACACCCGGTTTTGCCGAAAAATCATCCATTTCATTGTTTAAAAAGAATCCTGCACCTCCTACTACCACCTTGGAACCATAATTGGAATTAATGGTGGTGGTAATGGAAACGGCGTTCCCTTCCGTATCCACGATAGAGAAGTGGGTTGTTTCCTCACTCTCGTCCGGTAAAGGAAGTGTACCCGCTGAAATGGAATCCGAAGGAGTAGCTTTTCCCGGATCAAAATCGTGCATCCTTGCTTCCGCATATTCCGCACTCATGAGTGAATCCTGGGGAACATCCCAAAAATCAGGGTCACCTAGATGCGTGGCACGGTCGGCATAAACACGCCTTTCCGCCTCAGTGAATAGGTGAACATGCTCCTTGGATTGGAAACCTTGTTCCGTCCATCCTTTTTGGGTTTCCACTTGGTTGAGAAGTTGGTTTAAGGCAATACCTCCACTGGAAGGCGGTGGCATGGAAATGACTTCGTATTGCTTGTAGGGTTCTATAACGGGTTGCCGCCAAACGGATTCATAACTAAGTAAATCGCCCTTGGTAATAATCCCGTTGGAGCGTTCCATTTCCGCTACGATGAGTTCCGCCGTTTTCCCTTCGTAAAATCCCGCCCTGCCGTTTTCCTTGATTCTTTTCAATACCTCGGCAAGTTCCGGCTGCTTGAATAGATCCCCCGCCATAAATGAGGAGCTAGCCGTGAAAGGATTGGATTGGGTATTATGCTCCTTGAATTCGGGACAATATTTGGTATAACTTTTTGCTTCGTCGTGGGTCAGTTGAATACCTTCTTCCGCCATCCTGATTGCCGGGTCAAGTAACATCCCGAAATCCTTTATTTTTCCGTATCGTCTATGGGCACGAACCATTCCGTCTACCACACCGGGTACGCCTACGGCGAGGTGACCATTTCGGCTAAGACCTTCGACTACGTTACCTTCCTCGTCCAAATACATATCCTTGAAAGAGGCTCCCGGCGCCGTTTCCCTAAAATCCAGGGAGGATACCTCCCCATCCGCACCTCGGTAAATCATGAAACCGCCACCTCCAATGTTTCCGGCTCTTGGATACACTACCGCCAGAGCAAATTGAACGGCTATCGCGGCGTCCACGGCATTGCCTCCGGCACGTAAAATTTCTATACCTGCCTCCGTACCCAATGGATGAGCGGTTACCACCATGACCGAATCCTCCAAAACTTGCTTGTTTATCTCGTAAATCGGTGCCGTTGGCTCGGTTTTGCAGGAAAAAAGTAACATTCCGCAAAAAAGTGGCATTAAAAAATTAAATATTATAATTTTTTTAATTTTTGGCATGGTGTTGGTTGGTTTGGAAAGCATATAAGGAAAACTATTTGATGTGTAATCAGTTGTTTTCAAGCGACTAAAACTGAACTACTTTTTTTAAATTATTAATGCTGATACTATGAGAAGGGACTCCGCCATTAACGGCAGGGTTCGCGACCGGCTATTGTTTGTCATGATGTCCTTGATGTTCATAGTGACCGTTTTTATCGCCGCAAGCGGGTCTTAAACATGATAAAAGGAAAGCTAATTTTCTTTTACCATGAACTGCTAAAAAAGAAAAAAGAGGGAATATTTCCCTTGAAAGACGAAAGATAACCATACGCACTAATATCCCGATCAAGTCTCGGAGATTTACTCCGAACCCGATTTTGATTAAAGACTTTGATTCGGTTAATATTTCATGGTTATGTTGTCGGCCGGACTCGAAAGAGGTCGGCCTTTTTTTATGCCCTTACTAAACCCGGTACCTTACTTTTTCCCTAGGATTTGATAGGTTTTCATGGCATTTCTTTTACCCTTCAAGCTGACCTCCTCTAATTCCTTTGCCACAACAAGCGGCGCTACTTTCCGGTATACGGATTCACTCACGATAATGGTATTGGGCATATCCTTGGTTAATGACTCCAAACGTTTGGCCGTATTGACCGTATCACCGGAAACGGAATACTCGATTTTTTCCTCTGAACCCATATTACCGGCTACCACTTCACCGGAATTCACTCCGATTCCCACCTGAATAGGACGTCTAAAATCCGGTTGATATTTTTCATTAAGATGTTTGATTTTTTCAATCATCTCGATGGCGGCAAGAACCGCTCTCCTTTCATTATTGGTGGTGGATAGCGGTGCACCGAATACCGCGAAAATCTCATCGCCGATAAACATGTTGACGGAACCTCCGTATTTCTTGATGACCACCGTCATTACGGAATAAAAATCATTCAAGAAACGTACGACTTGCCTAGGCTGCAATTCCTCGGAAATAGAGGTGAAGCTTCTTATATCACAGAAAAGGGCTGCTACGTGACGCATTTCTCCCTCGAAAAGGTTTTCATCCGTTTTATTCAATGCTTTTGCTACTACGGGCTCAGGCACGTATCGCATAAACATGCGAAGGGTTTTCTCCTGTTCGTTGACTTTTCCTTTTAATTGCCCAACCAAATCCTCGTTTTGTTTTTGTAGGTCAAAAACCAAGGATGCATTCCTGCGGGTTTTGAAGCCTAATCCAAGGGAGAACAAGATGATTTGACCTATGATCCCGAATTGGATAAGGTGTTCCACTCTTCCGATTGAGATTACATCGGGAAAAACCCAGCCCAAGATTGTAATCAAACCGAATAGGGCTAGAATCAAGGAACCCAGAGCGAAATATATAGCGACCTTATCACGCTTGAAAAGAAGAACGATACTCGTTAGAAAAAGCAAGACGAAGTCGGCAAGAAACATACCGTTCAGGAGGGTGTCTCCCTCAAGGTGATAGGTGTTATAATATATGGCAAAAGGAAGCGCTATGATTTTTAGAATGATCCACGCAACGGTTATCTTATGCCAAAAGGGAAAGTTCTTTTTCGTGTTCAACATCTTCTGCATGAATAGAAAATACATCACGATGGATAAGTGCCCGAAAACAATTTCAGCGAAATACATCACCCTGGGATATTCCGCGAGAGACCTAAAGAAATGGTAATGGATTTGGTCATGGAGGAAAAAGGACAATGAAAGAACGACCATGTACAATATGTAATATAAGTACGCTCGATCCCCGATATTAAAATAGAGGAAGATGGTATAAAATATCATCATCCAAACAGCGGCATGGAAAAGGATCTGCCAACTTAGCCTTCCGAACATCATATTACTTTGAAAGGTCTCGACGTCGGAAACGGAAAGGCTAATCCTAGGCGGGAAATTGGTTTCGTTTTTTATCCGTACCAAAAACTCGGCTTCTTCACCTTTCTTGAAGGTATACTTAGCGGATTTGGAAATGGATTTTACTTGGGCTTTCGATCGGGGTACGAATTCCCCGATTTCCACTTCTTCCGGACCACCGGATTTTTCCCTGTAAACGGTGATGTGTTCCCCTTTTCCGAAATAGAAAAAGTAGGTGCCGGGATCTTTGCACCTGAATTTATATCGTGCCCAATAAGTCTTTGAAGGATCGAGTTTTCCGCGAAGCTGCCCTAGAGGTTTAAATTTCTTTTTCCTTGCGGAGGCATAGGTGAGCCCGTTTTTTGAGTCATCCTCGTAATATTCGATTGAGGTCTTTTTATCAAAAAAAATCTCACCTTTTGTAAGGACAACGGTCTTAGGGCTAGCGTTCAAAAATAAGCAAGGGAAAACCACCATGCATAGCAACATGGTTAACCGATTGCGCATTGTGGTTTTTCGTCCTCTCATAACAAAGATGAAAGTAGGAAAAACCTACGATTTTAAAGGGTACCTAGCTTAAAGATTTTTATAGGAGTACCGTAGTTTTTCCGCTTGAAGCCTCAACTTTTCCAATTCCTCGATAACTTCCCTTAGATTGGAAGTGGTTAGGGAGCATAAGTCTTTGTTTACGAATAAATGAGTCCCGTTTTCCTCGGTTTTCTCCTTGAATAGCCGTTCTGCCTTCTCTTGGTTCTCCCCGATGTACCGCAAAAGACTCTCGATTTTTCCGTCCCAATGGTTTTCAATAATTTCATGAGGCGCCTTGCTAATAATCTCTTGTCGTTCAACGGGTGAGGTAACCATTTCAAGCGTATGCGAAACGGAATTATGCATTACCTCCATCTTGAATTCCTCCTTGGATTTTTTGGATTTTAAACGGTTAACCAACGAAAGATTTTCATCGAAAAAATTAGTGACTTGCCAGTCGTTACGGTTGAGATTATTGAAGGACTTAATACTGATATACCTGCCTTCGAATTTCCTATCCGATAATTTTAATTCAAAATAATCCTCCTTGGAGGGAAGTAATTTTTCCTCAATAATGGTTCTACGAATTCTCGTCTCTTTATCGATATCCGCTTTCAGATTGGTCATCTCCTTTTTCAGCATGCCAAGATTTACCGCCATCGCGTACCCGTGTCTTTTTACGGCATCGGATACGAATTCCGAAATTACGGCTACGTCTTCCGGCCTGTGCCAAAGGCAATGCAACATGAGTAATGAATCCGAAAGATCAGCTCTATTTCTTCCGTTTAAATAGGAGGATGTTCGAATAAGCCTAATAATCTTTTTCCATCGCCGATCATGAATGAAAATGGGTCTATTTCCGTCACCCGCATTTTGGTTATAACGGTCAAGCTTAAAACGGACTACTTGGATGATATTTAAAACCTCCTCGGGAATTTCCACTTTATTTATCTCCCTGTTCCAATCATCCAAAAGACTAGGGGAGAGTTTGTTTTCCTCTTTCAGGAAATCTTCGAAAACGTCGCCCGTATCCGTGATCATTTTCAAGAAGCCTTTCGGGTTTTGAATATTGCCCAAACGGTAGCGGATAAGAAATCTATCCCAAAGCGGTTCATTGCTTTCCTTGTCCAGTGGTAGTTCATTGGATGCGGCAATAATACCACGAACGTTTACCTTGATGTCGGTATCGCCGTTGCGGTAAATTTTCTCGTTTAAAACCGTCAAAAGCGCATTTCGGATGGCGGGGCCGGATTTCCAAATCTCATCCAAGAATACGACATCCGCACCGGGCAGATAGGCATCCGTGAGTCGTTCGTACTTGTCTTCCTCCTTGAGTTTTTTTACGGAAACGGGACCGAAAATTTCATCCGGCGTACTGAACCTACTCATTAGGTACTCAAATGATCGTCCACCGGAAAATGCTTGTTTCAATCTTCTGGCGATAAGGCTTTTTCCAACACCCGGAGGTCCGAGAAGAAAGATGGATTCACCGGCAACGGCACTCAGGAATGCTAGTCGAACAGCTTCGTCGCGTTCGACAAGAGGTTTTGATAATGCATCAAGTACTTGCTCCGCCTTTTTCCTTACGGTTTTTACTTCAGTCATGGTTTCCATGTTGGCTAAACAACAACGAATCTGTTTTGTTATTTATATCTTAGCAAATATTTGTTTTAATAATTTGCGATGCGGGAATTCAAGGCAAAAATACAAGCCGCTGATAAAGGAGGTGCTTTTGTTGAAATTCCTTTTGATGTTGAAAAGGAATACGGCAAAAAGCGGGTAAAAATAAAAGCGACCATCGATGGGGAACCTTATCAAGGCTCCTTGGTGAAATATGGTACACCTTATCACATGTTGATTATTCTCAAGGGGATAAGGGCAAAAATCGGAAAACAGCCCGGTGATACCGTTTCCATTACCCTAGAGGAGGATAATACGCCAAGAGTCGTGGAAATTCCTGAGGATGTTCAAGCCAAATTGAATGAACATCCCAGGGAAAAGGCTTTTTTTGAATCCATGTCCTATACCCATAAGAAGGAATACATCCAGTGGATTACCGGAGCCAAAAAGGAGGAGACCCGTGAAAGACGGAAAGATAAAATGATTGAATTGCTCAAAGCAGGTAAGAAGGGGAGATAAAATTTCGGAATGTCAGATAGAAAATTCGCCATTGTTGATTTAGAAACCACGGGCGGTCGTGCGGGACGCGACCGGATTACCGAGGTGGCTATCGTAATACATGATGGTGAAAAAATCTTGGATAAATTCGAGTCCTTGGTTAATCCTGAAAGGGCGATTCCATATAACATTACAAGGATTACCGGTATCAATGATTCCATGGTTGCCGATGCGCCTAAGTTCTACGAGATTGCCAAGAAAATCGTACAGATGACGGAAGGTGCCATTTTTGTGGCACACAATGTACGTTTTGATTATTCCTTCCTCCGGGCGGAGTTTGAGGCATTGGGTTTTACCTTTTCCCGCAAGCAGCTTTGTACGGTTAAGATGTCCCGCCGCGCCTTTCCGCAAATCATTGGAGGGTATAGCTTAGGGAATCTAATCCGTGAATTCGAGATAAAAGTGGATGCAAGGCACCGTGCAATGGCGGATACCTTGGCTACCGTGGATGTCTTTGAAAGAATCGTGAAACTTAACGGAGGTACCGACTTTACCGACATGCTGAAGCACGGTATCAAGGAGGCAAAATTGCCGGAAGGCATCACCCATGAATTCGTGAATTCCTTACCCGACGAAACAGGCGTTTACTACTTCCACAATGAGGAAGGTGACGTCGTTTACGTGGGAAAAAGCATCCACATCCGAAGGAGGGTTTTCGAGCATTTTAGATCCGTATCGCATAAGGCTTCGAAAATGGAACGGCATGTCCGTGATATTACCTATGAAATTACGGGTAGCGAATTGATTTCCCTACTTCATGAGTCCCATGAAATCGAGAGGATTCAACCCATTATCAATAAGGCACAGCGAGGTAGGAAAAATCCCACAGGAATTATCTCCTACGAAAACCAAGCAGGTTATATCTGTTTTAAGGAGGCAAAGCTAACGGCAAAAACCAAAGGACGTAGTGATATCATCGCTACTTTTGATAAGCCCAGCCTTGCATCGATAGCCATGTATCGTTTGAAGGCGGAATATGGCTTGTGCGGATGCCTGATGGAAGGGAAATCCGGTGAAAAAAGTTGCTTGTTCCAGCAAATCGGGAAATGCCCCGGGGCGGGAGTATCCTTGGAATCGATAGAAGAGTATAATGAACGTGCCGAAGAAGCGCGTAAAACGCTTAGTGCCCCTTATGATTTTGATTGCCTTATTCTTGATACGGGTAGAAACGAATACGAAATCGGGGTGGTATTGGTCGAGGATGGTGAATACAAGGGGTACGGCTATGCCAATACGACCGATGCCCAATCCATTGATGCATTGAAAGACGTAATAAAACCCAAACCCAATAACTCGAATATCCCGGGGATAATCCGGAATTTCATATCAGGAAACAAACATAAGAAGCTAATCCGCTTGGATAAACAAGGAGAATAGAGACCTCTATAATTGGAATAAACCATGCAGGTTCGCGTTTACGGAATCGATAACCTTAGCACGATCCTCAACATTACTTTCAAAGTCCACATCATCCACGTTGATGATTAATAGATTCCCGATGTCATAAGTCTTAATCCATTCCTCGTAGCGATCATTCAATCGCTTCAAGTACTCGATACTCATACTGGACTCGTAATCCCTTCCTCGTTTTTCGATATGGTCAACTAGGGTAGGGATACCTGAACGCAAGTAAATCAAAAGATCAGGTGGATTTACCTGGGAGGACATGGTCAAGAACAAGGAAAAGTAATTATCGTAATCCCTCTTCGACATCAATCCCATCTCGTAAAGGTTGGGCGCGAAAATGTAGGCATCCTCGTAGATGGTCCGATCTTGAATAATGGTTTCCTCACCTTGTTGGATTTTGAGAACCTGGCGGTAACGGCTATTCAAGAAATAGATTTGAAGGTTGAAAGCCCAACGCTTCATGTCATCATAAAAATCGCTCAAATACGGATTATCTTGGGTATCCTCAAAGTGGACGGTCCATCCGTAGTGTTTTGCCAATAGCTTACAAAGCGTGGTTTTTCCTGCGCCGATATTTCCGGCGATTGCGACGTGGTTTACCTTTTTCGTCATTCGGTTTTCGTATGTAATCGAGTTAGCCGTGGAGGGGGTGCGCTCGTGTGATTCATCAATTGGTGATCGAAGTTAGGGAATTCCGGGAAAAAATGAGGATTAGGTAGTGTATTTACATAAACCTTGGGAGTAAGAAAGGATTTGAAAAAGTAAAATAGGATGTACCGTCGTTGATGCCTACTTTTGGGGCAGAGTTTCCTAATAAAGCTCTCAAATTGAATTTTTTGATTGTTTGACCGCCAAAACAAGGCGCTTATCCAATTAATTGCGATGAAAATAGACCGTGCGTTAATTTTAAAATTGGAAAAATTATCCAAACTCAGCCTTTCCGAAAAAGAACGGGAAGAAATGACGGGTGAATTGGAAGCCATGCTTGGAATGGTGGACAAACTCTCCGAGGCGGATACGGAAGGGGTCGAGCCATTGGTTCATGTCTTGGATGCCGTAAACGTACTCAGGAATGATGAGCCCGGTGAACCTTCGGACCGTTCCGAGGTTTTGGATAATGCACCCAAGGCGGACGGGGAATTTTTCCTGGTCCCCAATATGATGAAAGACAAAAAGACCTAACGGGCATGTATGTTTGAAGGGAATTCCTTGAAACCTGCATTGCCTTCAATCTAAAGATTCATGGAAAAACCCATTATTTCCATTTCCAAATTGAGGAAGACTTACGTCATGGGCGCGGAAACCATCCACGCCTTGAAATCCATCACTCTTGATATTCACAAGAATGAATACGTGGCTTTGATGGGTCCTTCGGGTTCAGGTAAGTCTACCTTGATGAACCTCCTTGGATGCTTGGATACACCCTCTGACGGAAGCTATATCTTGAACGAGGAAAACGTAAGTACTATGGGTGACGCGGATCTTGCCGAGGTAAGGAACAAGGAGATTGGTTTCGTTTTCCAAACCTTTAACCTCCTTCCTAGGATGTCTTCCTTGGAAAACGTGGCGCTTCCCTTGGTCTATGCGGGATTATCCAAAAGCAAACGCTTGGAGAGGGCGGACGAGGTTTTAACCGATGTAGGCTTAGGCGATAGGGTATACCACAAGCCCAACGAACTCTCGGGTGGACAGCGTCAGCGTGTGGCAATCGCGCGCGCCTTGGTGAATAAGCCCTCCATCATCCTTGCGGATGAGCCTACCGGAAACTTAGATACCAAAACCTCCGTGGAAATCATGGCGATTTTCGAGGAAATCCATAAACAAGGAAATACGATAATCCTAGTAACGCACGAGCCGGATATTGCCGCCCATGCCCACCGCATCGTAAGGCTTAGGGATGGTTTGATTGAATCGGATGAAAGGAACGAAAACATCATTACCGCCAATGATGCCGAGCACCGCTACCTTTCCGGCGATAACATCATTGAGTAAGGAACAATGAATAATTGAGAATCATTATTCATTCTTAATTCTTCATTTTTAATTATTGGTATAATAGACAAAAATAGTTGGTATTTGTAAGTATATTGTGTATC
>JAHDDF010000634.1 GCA_020629475.1 Saprospiraceae bacterium | reverse complement strand
ATCCGAATCAAAAGTCCCGTTAGAGTCATGGTCTCTCTGTTTTTTAATTGCAACAAATATAGGAATTCACATTTTGACGCTTGGTTCAAAAAGCGCCAAAATTTCCGTAGTTGACAGGACAAATGTAAATGCGTGAGGCTTTATGCCCTCACAACGGTTTGAAAAGGGGTGTTAAGGGGGTGTTAACTAGACGGTGGTTGCACCACCGACAATCGCAACCACCGACTATCGCAACCATCGCCAATCACCACAATAAACTTTCGCATACTGATGGTCGATGGTTTCACCATCGACCTACCTTTTAAAAACACGGAAGAGATAAAATATCCCCGGAAAAATCAAACATGAGCCAATTATTAAGGCAATGGTCAATTGATAAAGGGTACTCTCCCCTGCCGCTGAGTTATGCAAGGTAAAATGATAGCCATCGGATTTGTAGAGGATGACCGGGATTTGCGCCAATGCCCAGCCCGCCATAATAAGGGCTACTTGAGCGCCTACGGCAATTCTTAAGGCTAGGGTCTTTTGTTTTTTTATCAATATTGGGATGATCGGGAAAAGGATCGTTGCTAGAATTATTGCTAGGGTACTTGGAGTAAAACCGATGAACCCGCCCATGAATGGTACCATATTTTTTATGCCCAAAAACAGGACGATTCCGCCTAGGACAAAAGTGGTAAAAAGAAAACGGCGCGCGAACTTCGCGAAGCGATTCCGGTCTTCCTCATTCCGGGTTTCACCAATAATAAAAGCGCTTGCGACATAAGCGAATAAGGACGTTGAGAAAGCCCCCATTACCAAGCAAAACGGATTCAACCAAGGAGCGATAAATCGTTCGGCAAATGTGACGGTGGTGGCATCGGTGATTTTTCCGTAAATCATGGCGCCTAGGGTTACGCCTAGGAAAAAGGAGGTCAAAACGCTTGATATACGGAAAAACCAATGGTAATAAACGTGGCTTCCGTCCACATGGGTATCATAATGGCGAAAAGTAAAAGCCGTTCCCCTCATGATTATCCCGATTAGGATAATAAATAAGGGAATGTGCAAGGAAGTAGATACTTCGGCAAATACGGCAGGAAAGGCATTAAAAATGATGACCACCGCCAGGATCAACCAAATGTGATTGACTTCCCAAACGGGCGCGATTGCCTTGTAAATGGGTTTTATGCTTCTGTTCCCCGTAAACAACTCCAATGTTCCCGCCCCGAAGTCCGCACCTCCAAGCAAGGCGTACAGGTAAAAAGCGATGCATAATACTATGACGATAAATTCAAGCATCATCCTTGGTTTTTGGGTGTTACGGCTGAAGGATAATTCTTGGGCAAGGCTTTGATTTGCCTACGCATCAACCATATCAAAACCAAGGATAAGAACAAGTACACGAACAAGGTCAAGTAAAAGGAATATTGGATGCCTGGCATGGGCGTAACGGCATCGGCGGTGCGCATGATTTCATAGATAATCCAAGGCTGGCGCCCGACTTCCGTAACGGTCCAACCCGCTTCCACCGCTATAAAACCCAAGGGCGTACAAAGTCCGACTAACCAAAGGAAACGATTAGAAACCAACCATTCCCGCTTTCGCCAAAGCATAAAGAAAAAAGCGACCCCGATCATCATCAATAAACTACCGATGGCAATCATGATTTGGAAGGCGTAGTGCGTAATGGCAACCGGTGGACGGTTCTCCTTGGGGAATTGATCCAAACCGATGACTTCCGCATTGGGATCTCCATGGGCAAGGAAGCTTAACAAGTAAGGGATGTGCAAGGCGTAATTC
>JAHDDF010000633.1 GCA_020629475.1 Saprospiraceae bacterium | reverse complement strand
CAACATTGGTAAATTCATGAACGGTGGTAGCACCATTAGCCATAACCGTGGATACGGTTGTATAACCAACAGGAGAACCTTGAATCGCCCCGCCCGGAATTAAATTATTGTTACTTACCACTTCGTAGCTCCAAGCTTGGTATGGTGGAAGATTATCTTCTCCTCCCAATTGACCATTAGGATTACCCGTATAACATTGCCCTCCTTCAACGCCTTCGGAAGAACCTACTTCAAGGGTAAATGATAAGTTATCCGAACTTGTTAAATAAGAATAAGCAATAGGATAAAAATGCTTTCCGGAAGAACTCCCGTCTTCTCTCTTGTACTCGTAAACCGTTTCAATAGGCTCTCCTTCTCCATCGTGCAAGATCGTTTTTGCAATACGAATTCCTCCACCTTCAATATTGGAAATAGGAGTCAAATCATTTGTATCAAACCAATCCAAAGTGAATGACACTGAAGTCCCTTCAAAACTAATCGGGACATTCGGCATTTCTACATCCTCCTGACATAAACTAAGGTCACCGGGAGATGCCGGGTCAAAATTGGCAATGCTAGCTTTTACGGTATACGTAATTCCCGGTTCTAGTCCGATTTCGATTACTTCATTGTTTCTTACGGACAAATCCATCAATGGGAAGACGGAATTAGAAGCATAAAGTTTCAAATAGGAGCCCGGCATGCACTCAACGGGAAATGGAGTATTAACCTTCAAGAATCCGGTCGTAGCTTGGGGAACATCAAAAACCGAAATAGTTTGTTCTACACCGTCTATAGTGGAATCATATAGAAGTATTCCTTCTTCAGTATTTTTCTTTGCCATAAAACGATCTTCAGGAAAACCTGAAAAATCATGGGCCTCGTATTCAAAAGCTGCAGAGCCTCCCGTTGGGTAGACCATGCGATTTAAAACGCCCTTTGACGCTTCATCAAAAATAAACTCTTTTGTCCCTCCGTGAAGATTCGGGTAAGCATTTCCTTGTGCATCCGTCATCATGAAGTTCTCACTTCCTCCGCCATTGTAGAAGCCCCAGTGATCTATTTCGTTAGAATTACGATCCGGGCGGAAATCACCATTATACTCAAATACATAAGGAGGTTTCATGGAACCATCGGGTGCAATTTCTTGCACTGAATTTAACTTAAGGGCGGTTTCTACACCGGTATTTCCGTTGAAGTAATCATGGGAAAGCGTGAAGGATTTAATTACCTCCCCTTGATTTTTTATACGAATTTCTTCTAATCGAGCGTAATCATCGATATCCAACCTATCGCCTTGTACACCTAAAAATTCAATCTCATCCCCGAACTGGTTAGAAATTTTTGAAAGTAGATGCCCTTCTGTCCTTAAGGTTTGGAAACATGTAACAAAACGGTTTTGATCATCATTAGGTCCATTCGCCCCACCTTCTAGTTTATCATAGCGATTTTCCAAAACCTTATTTTGATACAGAACCGTGTAATCTTGGTACTCATAATTTATTGTTTCCGTTCCGTCATGACTCTCCATTTGAGTCATGTGCCACGATGTATAAGGATTGGCGTCCCAAACACAATTACCGGGAAGGTTACAACCCATTTCAACATAAGTCAACTCCGGCAAATCAAAGGTGAATTTGATTCCTTGCGGATTTGTTATTACAAAACCTAGAAGGGTTCCCGTGGTGGTAATTCCATCATCAACGGAACTAAAAATCGGTTCAACCTTAAGCTTTTGGTGAGGGAGGAAGTGAATATTACCCTCCGGGTCAAAAACAAACCTTGCTGAAATCCCGGGAGCGGTCAC
>JAHDDF010000121.1 GCA_020629475.1 Saprospiraceae bacterium | reverse complement strand
AACCCCTTCCACTCAACACAAGTGAAAAGAATCCCAAACTTATATCCACAATTAATCAGAAAAGGTAAGTTGGTTTTCCCATACTGTCCCGATAATAATTGCCGTGCATCAATTATTGTAGCGGATATTTTTCCGGAGAGGAAAAATACATGTTCGTAAGGTGGTCATACCTTTTATCCACGTCCTGAATATAGAACGTAAAAGTTAAAACAAAAAATCCGTGACGGAGAAAAAAGCCGTATTTATATTACAATAAATTAATATTTAAAATAATCCGGGATACAAAACACTAAAGGACATCGGGGTTCAAAACCTTACTAACAACAATAATCCTACGTATATTTTTTTTTAATATTTACACTCCCCCCTACCATAATATCCAATTACCCTTTTTAAGGTGTCCACTTCATTCTTACCGGTATAGTGGTTTATTTCCTTTACGATAACTTGGGTCCAATTACCGGAGCGGTCATAGGTATAATTAAATTCGGAGGAACGGAAAGGTAAACCGTCCTCATCAGTTTCTTGGATACTCTTCCAATCACCGTTTTCATTGGGAATTCTTACCTCGGTCCTGAGGAGCATTTCTTGCTCTCCGTTTTTTCCATCAGTACCTAGTTTCTCTATTTCTACACTACCGCTTTTGCGGTAACGGTATACCTCCCGGTTAATGGAATAGCGGGGTTCTTCCGTGGCGGGTTTACTCACCTTTTTCTCTAAAATCCGTCCTTGTTTATCATAGGTCCAATTCTCCTTGTATTCCGATACCCAATTCTCCTTTTTCATCCAGGATTGCATTTCGGATACTTTGCCCTTATTGTTTAATAGGTAAATGGTCTTTACAACCGGGGTCGTATTATTAATAATGGAATCACCGGAGTATTCAAAAACATAACTGGTTCCCTCATCCGTGAGGTTTAGGGCGTTCAGATGCCCTTTACAATTAAATTCCAAGAGCATATCACTTCCGTCGAATTCTAATGTTTTTACATCACCCCTGACGGAACTATCAAAAAGGGTCTCGAATAGCATATTGGTCCGCTTGGTGTTTTTCTTGATACCTGAACAAGCGGTAAAACTAAAACCCAAGAGGAGGAGGAAAAAGTATTTGATATTCATGGAGATTAATCTTGTAGGACTTCCTTCTTCAAAACGTACTTTACGAATAACGATACCAAGATACCGATAAGTATGCCCGCTTCAATCCCGAAGATAAGTACACCAAAAAAAGCGAAGAGGAAAATACTGAAATTCGCCCAGCCTTCCTTCCACATTCCGGAAAAGATATCGGGTCGGATAAGTTTTGCAATAGCAACGATTATAACTGTGGCTAAAATGGATTTGGGAAGAAAGTAGAACCAATCCCTAATAAAAGCGATAACGAAGAGTACTAGTACACATGCGATTCCCAAGGACAACTGGGTCTTTGCGCCGGCCTCATCATTTACCATCGATTTTGAAAATCCCCCCGAGGAAGGAAAGGCACCCATCAATCCCGAAAGGATATTCATAAAACCCAAAGCTATAAGTTCTTTATTTGTATTTGTTCTGTATCCATGCCTTGACTCCATGATTTTACAAATGGATATGGTTTGGACAAAACAAATTCCACCAATAATCAATGCCGAAGGGATCATTTTTAGAATCCCCAACCATTCTACACCACTAAAGGTTACAGAGGGTAATCCGCCCGGTAATTGCCCTACTACGTCTACACCGTACTTCTCCCAACCGAACAATCCAACAACAATAGTCCCTAGTATCAAAGCCAGTAAAGTTCCCGGAAGAAAGCGGCTTAGTTTTGGGGTTCCCTTTATTATCAATAATCCAACAACACCGATTCCTAACGTATAAAAATTAATATTAGGAATAGCTTCAAATAAACTCCTCCAAATTTCAATCAAGGGCAATCCTCTTTCTATGGGACAGTCAAAGATATATCCGAGTTGGCTGGAAATAATTCGAATTGCCGCTCCTGCGGAAAATCCCGCAACTACGGGAACGGTAAACAATTTCGCCAGTCCACCTAATTTTAACAAACGCATTAGAAAAAAGGAAATTGCCACCAAAAAACACAATAAGGCAGAATAGGTAATTAATGCCGTACTCTCGGGAACCAAGCCCAAATTTACCATTAGGGCACCCGTAATAATAGCTACCAAAGCCGTGGTTCCGGGAATCATTTGGCTACAGGTCCCGAACCATACATAAGCTAAGGGCGGGATACAGGCGGCAAACAAACCATGAATGGGCGGAAGCCCTACAAGCATCGCGTACGCAATTCCTTGGGGCAACATCAAGGTACCAATGGTAAGCCCCGCGAAAATATCACGCTTAACCCACCGTTTGTCATACGTACGTAGCCATTCAGGTATTAAAACGGACTTCATTTAGTCAGAAACTGATTTTTTCTCTAAAATTGAGGCATACCACTTCGGGCTATGCTTTACGCGTATGTTGATCCAAATGGAACGGGATATCCTGAAAAACCAAACAAACAGAATAGCGGTAATGGTAAACAAAACCGCAAAAGATGCGCCTATGGACCATTTGAAAATCAAAATGAACAATCCTAGGATGATTAACATCAACCACCCCGTAAAAATATAGGAGATGAACATGGCTCCGTAATAGAAGCCCGGCTCGGGCATATAGGTTTGTCCGCATTCCGGGCATTTGTCCGGCATTTCGAATGACTTTTGAAAGGAGAAGGTCGACGTCTCAAACAAATCACCATGACCGCATCTAGGGCATTTCATGCCCCAAATCCTTGCACCTATTGATTGTTGCTGTTCCTGCTTCATTCAAAAATAATTCGACCGGCAAATCTACGCTTTTTGGGGATAGACTAGGCTTAATTAACTATCTCCCATTCAAATTCTTCCGCCGAGCAATAATTCATTAATAATTCCTTGGCGAATTCTGACGCCTCCAAGAGTTTTTCAGCGTTCCCGAAATCCAAGAAAATCATTAGGAAGCGTTTTGTCCCCAAGGAAACGCCCGTTCTTAGAGAATCGCTGGTAGGACTCCCGAAAGCCCCTTCATCATCCCTGAAGGTAGGCAAGCGATGGATGTTCAGTTCCCCTCTGCCTAAGGCTTGGTAAGGTTCATTTTCCGCGCCTATACCAAGAACGATATCCCCCTGGATTTTATCCATATCATAACCTCCGATCGAGAATCCCGAAGCCAGGGAAACCACGTTTATCATATCCACTACATTAGAAATGCGGTACAAGCCTTTTCCTTGTAGTACCCGCCGCATCAATGCCTCCGCCGAAGGCCGATACCTGCCCGGTTTCTTACCGCAAGCCAAATATCCTTTTCGGGTTTCACCGTTTACGGGGTGTGAGGATAAAGCCTCAATAATGTAGTTTGAACGTAATTCCTTAGAAACTTTTTCTATTTCGGATTCAAAATCCTTCTTGGGTTCCTCCACTTTGACTGAGCAGCTTAAACAGCCCAAACGCAAGGCAGGACAAAGGTTTTTCAAGGATTCATCTATGGATACGGAAGGCATGTTTTTCTATTTTTTCCGAAAAATGAAAAAAAAAATTCAAAACCATGCAGCATTTCCGTGCATCATCCTATTAACCTATTGACGCCCCTACGGTATGAAACAAACTATCATGGAGGGCGATCGTAAGGATCGCCCGATTTTTTGACATAACGGACACTGTAAATTTTCATGGTGGAGAATTCGGGAACTACCGAAATCTCTCTCGGATCTAAGGAAAGGGAGATGCCGTCCATAAGCGGTTACCGGACGGCATCCCTTCCTTTTGATTTACGGTGAATTGAATATAAAACCGCATTAATCATGCATTTGTCGTTTTACTAAAGAATGACGAACAAATAAAATGCACATCCTAGCTTTTTTTGAAGATGCTCTTCGTTAAAAATACTCGCCATAGCTATGGCTATGACTGCGATTTTTGGCTTAAACATCTTCAAAAATCCGTCGCTAATCTTGCGCAAATTATTTATTCCTCATTCCATAATAGAAACTGAACCCGGATTATCCTTAAATTGTAATTGCGCTTGTCAACGTTTGTAGCGTACATAGAGTCACTAAACCCATCCGAATTGACGGAAGCCGACATCATAAAGGGATGCCAAAAAGGCGATGCCCGTGCCCAAAAAGAACTTGTGGTGCGGTACTCTCCCCTATTGATGACCGTTAGTAGACGCTACAGCAAGGACAACGAACTCGCCAAGGATATTCTACAGGAAACGCTGATTAAGGTTTTTAAAAACATCCACAAGTACAAGCCTACCGGCTCTTTCGTGGGATGGATGAGGAGAATCCTTATCAATACCGCCCTCCAAACTTTTGACAAGAGTTGTTTCAAACGTGAAATCTCGGGTCTGGGGGAATTGAATTTACAACCTTCCATGCCACCCGACGTGTATGACCACTTAGGGGAGGAGGAACTTCTAGCGCTCATCGACCAATTACCTGAAGGTTTCAAGCAGGTTTTTAACCTATACGTAATCGAGGGTATGAGCCATAAGGAAATCGCCGAAATGCTTGGCGTGACCGAAAGTACATCGCGTTCGCAGTTGGTCCGCGCGCGGAATTCTTTAAGAAAGATGCTCACAAAAAGAGAGAAAATCAGAGTATGAGCTTCGACGATCATATTAAAAACAAGCTGAAACGTTACGAGACACCCGTGGACACGGATGCGCTCTGGGAAAGTGTCAGCTCGGAAATGGAGGAGAAGAAAAAAGACCGAAGATGGACGGTACTCTTCTTTTTCTTGGGTAGCCTAATCATCGCCAGTGGCGGTTGGTTAGGTTTACAAGGTATTGGAACTTATCTAGGGGAAAGAACCGCGGAATTCTATGAGGTTCCCGTTCAAACCGAGGATGAAAATACTACCCGCATCAAAGCTACCGATTCAGGTCTTGCACAAAATACCTCATTGGTAAATGAGCAGTCTTCTTTAGGTTTGCGTTCTTCCGAAGCGATATCAGAAGCAATCGTAAATAATACAGCTACTGCCGCATCAAAAAAGAAACCCCAAACTCAAACAAGCATAGTCTTACCTGAAAAACAGCCTATTCAAGCGGCTTCCCCCGTCCATATTGCTCCCTCTTCTATCCCTAAGGAGAATAAGACACCTATTAAGCCTGTAATCCTTGAAACCAAAGAAAATTCCAAGGACGAAAAGTTAGATGAGCCGCAGGAAGAGCCACTCTTTCCCATTGCTACTATTATCAGGTTTATTCCTGTAGAGGAAGAAGGTAATGTATTAGCGGAAGTCGATTCCGAGGAGGAATCCAAGGACGGAAAGGATAAGAACCCCAAGGAAAAAGCCGAGGTAAAAATGTACGTGGGCATGCATTCCACCGGGTTCAAGAATTTTAGGACCCTCACTCCCACCAATGGAAGGTCCTTCGTTCACCAAGTAAAAAGAAACGACAGTGAAATCTCCCTTATCTCTTGGGAGCACGGTGTTGATTTCGGTTTAATTACCAAGGACGGATTTTCCGTAAGGACAGGAATTACCCGTACTACAATCCGTGAGCGTTTTGAAAAATTATCATACCCCGGTGAAACAGCCGCCGCTCTTCCCATTGGTCCTGGTAATCCTACGCAGGTAGAACCGCTTCCTAAAATCAATACCTATAAAATCTACGACATTCCGGTTTTAGTAGGGTTTGAAAAATCCAAAGGGAAATTCGGATACGGGATGATGACGGGTGCCTACATGAATTTGATGGTTAACGCGGACGGGAGAATGTACGACCGTAGTAGATTCCACAGAATCATTGATTTTGATAACGAGGAAGAGGAACTTATCCGGGACAATATCATCGTGAGTTTTTACGGTGAATTCTACATGAACTATGACCTTTCCTCTAACGTAGCCTTGACTGCGGGAGCAGCGGTAAAATACAACGCGGAATCCATGACCCGCTTGGAAACCGGACTAAAGCAACACCATTTGCTTACCGGTCTTAGACTTGGATTAAGATATAATTTGTAGCCTGCCATATACCCCTTTTACAGCTTTCGCCCGTTCTCTTTCATTTTAGAAGCTGTTTGAATTTATACTTTTTCCTATGTTAGGACTCTTTTCTTGTTATACTTCAGCTATTTTTTCGCCCATAGCTTTGGCTATGCACTTAAAAATGAGCTTCGTCTAACAAAAAAATAGCCTATAACATTAAAAAAATTATAAATCAAAACAGCTTCCTAGAGAACGGGCGACGTATTTTTGTACCTAAATGAAGCACACTGATATCATCAAGGCGGTAAAGAAAAAGGATTTGAAACCCGTGTATTTCCTACATGGGGACGAGCCCTTTTTTATTGATGAAATTACCAAGGCATTCGAGAACGATATCCTTTCGGAATCAGAAAAGAGCTTCAACTTTACGGTATTGTACGGTAAGGAAACGGAGTTTAAATCCGTGGTGGACAATGCCCGTCGGTTTCCGATGATGGCACCTTTGCAGGTCGTTATCCTCAAGGAGGCACAGGAAATGAAATCCTTGGTGAATCTCAAATCCTACGTGGAAAACCCAAGCAAGACTACCGTCCTACTCATTTGCCACAAGCACAAAAAATACGATATGCGTACCGCCTTGGGGAAAGTGCTCAAGAAAAACGCGGAAGTTTTTGAGGCAAAACGTTTATACGATAATCAAGTACCGGATTGGATCAGGGATTTAATCGTTGCTAAAGGTTTTAAAATCCAAGGGGAAAGCGTGGATATGCTCGCGGAATTCCTAGGAACGGATTTATCCCGCATCTCGAACGAGGTGGAAAAACTATCCTTAAACCTTGAAAAAGGAGCCGAAATCACTAAGGAAGTCATCGAGAAGAACGTAGGGATTTCCAAGGACTTCAACGTATTCGAGCTACAAGAGGCATTGGGAAAAAGGGATTCCCTAAAAGCGCATAGAATCGTAAATCACTTTGCTGCCAATCCTAGGAAACACCCGCTCGTGGTAAGCCTTTCCTCCTTGTACGGCTTTTACTCAAAACTGTATATCGCCGCCGGATATGCCAGCAAATCAGACCTTGAAATGGCGAAGGCGATGGGCTTCACCTTCCGGGATGATTCCAAGGCAAAATACGCGGCGAAATTCCGCGTGGCAAAGTTCCGTGCTTCCCTTCGTTATTTCAATAGAAACCACATTGAGCAGGTATTCGCTATCCTTAAGGAATTTGATTTAAAGTCCAAGGGAATCAACAATGCGGGTACGCCGGGCGGTGAATTATTGAAGGAATTGGTGATACGGATTTTGGCGGTGTAAGAAAGGGGCAAACCTCAAAAAATCAATACCCTTCTAGAAAGGCATCCCATTCATCCATCGTCATGGTGTAGGAGCAAGAGGTCGTATAAAAACTCCCTTCGGGACCGTAGTATCCATCGATTTCATTGTAATAGGCGAACACGATATAATCCGTTCCTTTTTCAAAGGGAAAATTGCAATAGGTTTCTTCTGATGGCGTGTAAATCTGAATCATGGACTCATCCGTCATTATAAAAACGACTTGATTGTCCCCGTCTGCTGAAATGTTGATGACTTTTCCTTGCACGACCCAATCCGCATCCATTTCATCCAGGAATTCATCCTCGCAATCACAATTGATGATTGCCGGAAAGGAAAGTATACCCGTTAAAAGGAGTAAAATTAGTTTCATGTAATCGGTTGGAACCTGTTTTATTACGGATTCACAATGTAATAGACTTCGATACCATTCCAAAGTTTAACGGCGGTGGATAAAAATGTATTTTAAAATGGGAATAATATGTGGATACGCGGTGCTCGTGGCTCCTTCTTGGGCTTTGGAACCATCCATGTATGCCTAGGCATTTTGACATCCTCTAAATATGGTTCTCCGAATTTTGTCCCAAGCAATCAGACGCATGCAATGCGTCTCTACAAGGTGGGGAGAGTGGAAGGTTCCACGGGTTTAATGGGTTCACCCTCTGCCTCACGGAAAGATTGGATATCCTCACGATAATCCTCGTACATATCCCAAAACTCAGCCATGCCACGAGAAGAAAAACCGGAAGCGGAATTACTCAAAATACAAACGCCGATTTTCTCCTTGGGGTGCAGGGAAATATCCGCCTTATAGCTATTTACATAGCCACCATGCGCCACCAAGGTATCCCGGGAGCGTTCAACGATACGATAGCCCATTCCATAGTGACCTTTTTTTACATCCGTCCAATTCCCGAAATACCTTCTTCTGGCGCGGGTATCAACGTAGGGTTCATAAATTTCCGCCAAGGTACTATCGGAAATAACATCATCCCGGTTTCCTAGGAGAAGGTTGAGCCATGCCCCCATATCGGAGATACTGGCGTTTACGCCGCCGGCAGGTATGGCATTGTAATATTTCTTCGTGATTTTAACGGGACGCCATCTTCCCTTCCTAATCTTATGCGGGTAGGCGGTATTTTCATTCTCCTTGATTCCTTCATAGGTCACGGAGGCGTCTTCCATTCCCAAGGCATCAAAAATATCCTCTTGCATGAGGTCCTTGTACTCCTTTCCGGTCTTGTTCTCCAAAACCTTTTGCACCATGCTGTACATGGCATTTTGATAACTATACAGGACGCCCTCCTCCCCTGACAATTTCGCATCCGGGAATTTTGCCATAATTTGATCCAAGGACCAACCATCCTCGATAGCGGAAGTATAGGCGTGATACGAAATACCGGTCGTATGACTTAAAACATGGCGTAAACTTACTCGATTTCCTTGCTCCGTATCCTTTAATGAAAATTCGGGAACCGAAGCTCGAACGGGTTCATCCCATTCTATCAATCCCCTATCCTTGTGGATGCCGGCTAAAATGGAGGCAAATCCCTTGGAAACGGAGCCTAAACGAAAAACGGTATGCTCATCCACCTTGGGGCGATGACCGGATTTTTTCCTTACCCCGAAGCCTTTCATTAAATATGCCGTGGAATCAACCACTACAACAACGGCAGCACCGGGTGTTCCCGATATCCGGAAATCCCGATCTAATTTTCTTTCGAATTCATCAACGAAAGCCTGTGCGTATGGATTATGGACATAAGGACGGGGCGCTAACTCCACCGCATTTAAAACATGCGCGGAAGCCACGTAGGGAGAGTTCGGGAAAAACAGCAGCAAGTATAAACTCGCCACGAATATGGAGCAAAGTAGTATTTCGTCTTTCATAGTATAAACTCCCCGTACAAATGATATTTTGGCACTATCCCTCATGTACGGAGAAGGGCTAATGTATAAAGATTTGTCCGGAAATCATAAATCCCGCATTTTACCCCGAACTTTTAACTTTCTTAGTTCATTCCATACTTTGCAAGAACGTATACGATAACTTATGATTACCATCCCTCAAAGATTGATTGGGGCACCCGCCGTTGAGGTGCTGGTTTACGAGGATGACCGCTTGATGATGCTGAAGGAACCCAGCCAGTCCTTAACGGATAGAAATAGTTATCTGGGCATGCACGCCATTTCCATTGTCCTTGAGGGTGAGCAAAGGTGCACCGACCATGAAGGAGATCTCATTCCTATACCCCAAGGACATTTCGCCGTTTTCAAAAAGGGTCTGTATTTGATTAACGACCTTATTTCAAAAAACGGGAAATACCGTTCCTTGGTCCTCTTTTTCGATGATTATGTTCTTGGGGATTTCTTGGATATAAAACCGAGGGAACAACGACTGGCAAACAAGGAATACAAACGATTCCCTCAAGTATTTTCATTGGGGGAATTCTCCAAGGCATCCGTTGCTTCCGTAGAAACCGTTAGAAAACGATTCCCGGGTTCGGATCATCCTTTTTTCAAATTAAAGTTCACGGAAATTTTTCACGCTTTATTGCAGGAAACGCCCGAACTGGAGGAATGCTTGAAACGTCTGCTCCACGGCCAGAAAAGGAACTTGAAACCGTTCATGGAGCACCATTTTGACAAGCCTTTAACCGTAAAGGATTTTGCCTATATCCTCGGCAGGAGCGAAACGGGTTTCAGGAAGGAATTCAAGGAACGATTCGGGGTTTCCCCGCGTAAATGGATCGTAAAAAAGAGGATGGAAAAAGCGGCAGAAACCTTGAAGGAACAACCGGGCATTCAAATCCAAAATCTAGCAAGTTCCGTGGGATATGATAACACTTCCCACTTTATCAAGGCATTTAAGGCGGAACACGGCTTTACGCCGAAACAGCATACCGGGATTAAATCTTAACCGTTTTACGGCATGCCTACCGTTTTGCGGCATTTTTGGTTTTTAACCGCCCTTACCTTGCGGGAAAATCAAGAAAATGAAAGTAACGGTAATCGGATTGGGAATCATGGGTTCCCGAATGGCTAAAAATCTTATCAAGGCAGGCTTCGAGCTATGTGTTTACAATAGAACCAAGGAAAAAAGCACATCATTCGAGGGTAAGGCTAGAATTGCCGACTCCCCGGCGGACGCCGTTAAAACGGCGGACGTGGTGCTAACCATGCTCTCCAAACCCGAAGCGGTAGAGCAGGTAATGCTGGGGGATTCCGGCGCATTACAGCATATGAAACCCAATGCCATCTGGTTGGATGGCTCTACCGTGAATCCATCCTTTACTTTAAGAGCGAATAAAGCCGCAAAGGAGAAAGACATTCGGTTCATGGATGCCCCCGTAGCAGGAACACTACCTCATGCTGAAAACGGCGAATTGGTCTTTTTCACGGGCGGCACCGAAGAAATACTAGGTGAGGTGCGCCCCTTGTTGGACGCGATGGGCAAGAAGGTCTTGCACATCGGCGAAACGGGCAAGGGCGCATCCTTTAAAATGCTGGTTAATTCCATGCTCGGACAAACCATGCTTGCTTTCGCGGAAACGCTTCTCCTTGGCGAGAAAATGGGTATGGAAAAGGATTTCTTATTGAATACCCTACCCCATTTGGTGGTTTCCCCTCCATTCACGCAGTTTAAAGCGGAAATGATTAGAAAGGATGATTACAGCGTTATGTTCCCCTTGGAATTAATGCATAAGGATTTGCATTTGGCGGCACTTTCTGCCTATGAAAACGAGCATCCTTTTATCCTTGGCAATACCACGAAGGAGATTTTTGCCAACGCAAAAAAAGCGGGGCTTGGCAGGGAGGATTTTGCGGCTATTTATAAGTATTTGGGGAATGACGAATAATCCCGATAGCTACCGCGAAATGAATGACGAAAATAATTTAATTCCCTTTCCTTAATCTTTGTGCCCTAAACACTAAAAAAGGGATCGAAATAAAAA
>JAHDDF010000120.1 GCA_020629475.1 Saprospiraceae bacterium | reverse complement strand
GAAATCAATTTGTTTTACTGTTCTTGGCAAGAAAAAGATTCCTCCATCCACTTTTCCCATTGTGAATTGAATCTTAATTTTTGCGGATCTCCTTCAAAAGAAATGATATGTAAAAGGTTCCTGCACTTGAACGCCAGTACTTTACCATGAATTTTTGCCTTCATGTTGGAATCGCGGATGGTTTTGGTGATGATATAATCCCTTTCAAATGTGGAAAACCCGGCAAATTTGCCCTCTTTTATCTTTTTGAATGTCGTTTCCTCTTTAAACAAGCCTTTATCTTGTTCAAAGTCTTCTAGCGATGAAATCATATCCTTTGGAGTCCCAATGGTTAGGATATTAATAACGGTTTTGGTTTCCGGACGGGGTTGGCTTTCCAATTCTATCCTGATTTCCCCTAGGGTACCGGACTCGGAAACGAGCCATCCCTTAGGGTAGTTAAAAGTGAGTCCTGCTTTTTCATAGACCGCCCACTCGGGCTCTTCAGGAGAGATACATGAAAAAATGAGAAGTGTGGGAGCCAGTAACAGGAGAAACTTTTTCATGGAAAGAATGGATTTGAGTGGTTTTATACCCGAGCCCTAAAAACAGGATCGGGCATAAAACTACTCAGGAAAAACGATATAATCGACAGGAACATTGTCCGTCAGCCAAACCGCGTTTTCTGAAACGAAAAACTTAAAACCGGCTTCTTGCATTTCCTTGGCTTTAACGATTAAGATTACGGGTTTCCCGTGCCTTCCTCCTACGTCCTTCGCCGTATTAAGATTGGCGGATAAATGAACATGGTGCCTATTCCGTTTTTCCAGTCCTGATTTACGAATGGAATCAATAAACCTAGTCGCTGTTCCGTGATACAACTCATTCGGTGGTTCCGAAGGGGAATAGCCCAGTTCCAGATCCAGGGAATGTCCTTGACTTGCCCTGATGCGTGAATGGTCTTCATTAAAGGCAAAACGCTTCTTGTCGTTTTTTGCCACGACTTCTTCTAGTTCTTCCATGGACATACTTCTTCCGTTTGCATCAAGCTTTTCTAGGAGCTCGGAAACATCTACCCAGCCCTGCTCGTCCATACTTATGCCGATTACTTCCGGTTTATGCCTTAGTACCAGACTAAGGAATTTACTCTTGCGTTTCAGTCTGTCTTTTTCTTTCATGATTTTTGGTTTTGCCTTGATAACCGCAAGGAGAATAAAATTAGTTCCTTAGTTTGAAATAAAAACTAAGATGTGTTGTCTCTTTATTAATTATTATTTTGGTTTACTTATACAAACCCATTGTTGTTAAATCCAATTAAATGACCTTCTAAGGCGCTGTTAATCAGTTGTTAGGTTTGGTTTTCTTAATAAGAGCCAAATTTGTCTAACGCCTAAAATCTAACGTCTAACGTCTGAATGACAATATTTTAGACAATGACTCTTCTTGAAAAAGAACAACAGAATTGCTTAGTAAAGCCTACATCTTATATCTTATTATTAATATTACAGGAGAATCGGAGCCGCTCCGAAGAAACCTTACCACATTCTCATGAAACCGGTTAAATATATCAAGAATTATATCGGGGGAGCCTTAGTGCCGCCTGATTCCGGGGATTACTTGGATAACGTAAGCCCATTCAACGGCGAAGTATATTCCCATATCCCTGATTCCGACGCTTCCGACGTAAAAAAGGCAGTAGAGGCCGCGGAACGCGCCTTCCCGGAATGGTCTACCTGCGGAGCTGAAAAACGCTTCCGGATTCTTACACGTCTGGCGGATATCATTGAGCAAAACCTAGAGGATTTCGCTCATGCGGAAAGCCTGGATTCCGGAAAGCCCATTACGATGTCGAGAAGCGTTGACATCCCGCGTGCGCATTCAAATATCCGCTTCTTTGCCACGGCAATCATGCACTTCGCATCGGAGTCCCATCACATGGAGGGTGACGCCATTAATTTCACGCTCCGCCAACCCATTGGAGTGATAGGCTGTATTTCTCCTTGGAATTTACCCTTGTACCTCTTTACGTGGAAAATTGCACCGGCGCTTGCTGCAGGAAACTGCGTGGTGGCAAAGCCATCGGAAATTACACCGATGACGGCGTTTCTTCTTGCTAAGGCATGTGATGAGGCAGGTGTGCCTCCCGGCGTTTTGAATATTATCCACGGCTTAGGCCCGAAGGCGGGACAAGCCATCGTGGAACATCCAAAAATAAAGGCGATTTCCTTTACGGGCGGAACCACTACCGGACGTGAAATCGCAAGGATTGCCGCGCCCATGTTCAAGAAACTTTCCTTGGAATTAGGTGGTAAAAATCCGAATATCATCTTCGCCGATTGTGATTTCGATAAGATGATTTTCGATACTTTGCGTTCTTCTTTTTCCAACAATGGGCAAATTTGCCTGTGCGGGTCAAGGATTTTCGTGGAGCGTCCCATTTATGAAAAATTCAAGGAGGAATTCGTCAAGCGAACCCGCTTCCTGAAAATCGGTGATCCGTTCTTGCCCATTACGGATTTAGGTGCCATTTCCAGTAAATCACACATGGAAAAGGTGTTCAGCTATATCGAACTCGCCAAAGTAGAGGGTGGTGAAATCCTTTGCGGCGGTAACATTATTGAACAAGAAGGGAAACTAGAAGGTGGATTCTATCTTAGCCCGACTGTAATCGAAGGTTTGCCACATGATGCAAGAACCAACCGCGAAGAGATTTTCGGGCCGGTGGTTACCATCATGCCTTTTGATACGGAGGAGGAAGTAATTTCCTACGCCAATTCCGTGGTTTATGGTTTATCCGCCACCATCTGGACCAAGGACGTAACACGCGCTAACCGCGTAGCGGAGAAATTGGAAGCAGGCGTAGTTTGGGTCAATTGTTGGCTCAAGCGTGATTTAAGAACGCCTTTCGGCGGAATGAAAAGCTCCGGCGTAGGACGCGAGGGCGGATTGGAAGCACTCCGCTTTTTTACGGAACCCAAAAACGTTTGCATAAAATACTAACCCATGAAGGTAATCATCCCGGTAGCCGGTGTGGGTACCCGACTTCGCCCACATACCTATACACAACCAAAGCCCTTGATTCCCGTAGCGGGGAAACCCATTATCTCCTTTGTTATCGACCAATTGGTAGGTGCAGGGGTCACCGATTTTATTTTTATCATCGGGCACTTAGGAGAAAAGATCCAATTGTACTTGGAGAAACGATACCCTAACCTGAACAAGGCGTTTATCAAGCAGGAAAACCGCCTTGGGGTAGGGCACGCCATTTGGACCGCAAGGGAAGCCCTTAAGGACGCCAAGGAAACTTTTATCATTTTAGGTGATACTATATATGATACGGACCTTGACCAATTTCTTCACCACAAGGGCTCGTGCATTGGTATAAAAAAAGTAGATGAACCGGATCTTTTCGGAATTGCCGAGTTGGACGAGGACGGAAAGGTGGTGTGTCTGGTGGAAAAACCAAGGATTCCCAAATCCAATATGGCGTTGGTAGGGTTGTACAAAATCCAGGAAGTAGATGAACTTATTTCCTCCTTGGATCACCTAGTGAAAAACGATATCCGAACCAATGACGAGTACCAACTTACGGACGCATTAATGCTGATGCTGGAAGGGGGAATTGATTTTGAACCCATCACCATTAATAATTGGTATGACTGCGGTAAAAAGGACGTGCTCCTTGAAACCAACTCCATGCTCCTTCAAAAACGCGGTTTTGCATCCTTGGATGTGCCTACTTTTGATAATACCATCATCATCCACCCGGTGAGCATCGGGAAGAATTGTAGCATTTCCAATTCCATTATTGGACCTTTCGTAACCATAGGGGATAATGTCCAAGTGAATTATTCCATCGTTAAGGAATCCATCATTGGGAATTATGCTAAAATTGAGGAGGTAGTATTACAAAAATCAGTGGTGGGGAATGATGCTGCCATCACCGGCTTACGCCAATCATTGAACATTGGTGATAATACGGAAATAGACTTTAGTTAATCACCTATCTTTGCCCTGAAAATACACGTACTCCTTGCACTGGACCATTGATCAAATATTAGCTTTCGCGCCGGATCCCAATACTTCAAAAAAGGGACAAGGGCTTGCATCTTCCCGTAATTGGGCGGTACTTGAATCCAATGGCAGGGCAATTTGGGGTGAATGTAAAAGCTCCGGCGCCTCATATTATAAAACGGCGGTGGATTTAAAAGGTCCCGCTTTTCGCTGTTCTTGCCCTAGCAGGAAATTTCCTTGTAAACATGCCTTAGGCTTACTCTTGCTTTCGCAAACGGATACGGACTCCTTGAAAATAGTCAATGAAGTACCGGAAGAGGTACAAACTTGGCTGGATAAAAGGGACCTCAAATCCGAGAAACCAAAGAAGACGGACGAAGAACAAGCCAAGGCGGATGCCGCCAAGGCAAAGCGTTTTGAAAAGCGCCTCGCCAATATGAAAAATGGCATTGACGATCTGGAAACTTGGTTGGAGGACATCATCCGAACGGGATTAGCGGCATCCGTAATGGACCGTGATGCGGAGTTTTCCAATACCCCGACTTACCGTGATGATGGTCAAACGGATTTATGGCGTAATTTCTCCATGAGAATGGTGGATGCTCAATTACCGGGGATCGCAAGGAAAATTCGTGAAATGGCATTGCTTCACGGCTCAGGCTCGGAGTGGCCCGCTGAAATATTGGATGCGCTATCCGAACTCCATCTAATGGCGCAAGGTTTCCGTCGCTTGGATCAATTACCACCCGACCTATACTTGGATGTTTTGCGTGTAGTAGGTGTTACCACAAAAAAGGATTCTTTAGCGGATTTGCCTGCGGTCAAGGATGATTGGATGGTGCTAGGGCAATTCGAGCGTATAAATATTGACCATGCTAATGTGCGTCGCCTTTGGATGTTCGGGAAAAATACCAAGCGTTACGCCTTGCTGTTGGATTACGATTACAATAACGCGGGCTTTGGGTCTAATTACCCGACAGGCAGGATTTTTCGGGGCGAATTAATTTTTTATCCTTCCGCTTATCCTTTACGTGCCATCGTAAAACAGGTAGAACTCACCCCGATGAACCTTACTTATATTGATGGTTACGAAAACATTGAAAATTTCAGGGAATCCTATGCTTCCGCTCTAGGGAAAAATCCTTGGCTACAAGATTTTCCGGTAGCGCTTTCTAACGTAATTCCGCAAAAAACGGAAGAGGGCTGGTTCTTGGTGGATCAAGAAGGAAAAGCCATTCCTTTATTTGAAACGGAATTAAACGGTTGGAAAATAACCGCCTTAAGCGGTGGGAGATATATTGATGTTTTTGGGGAATGGACCGGTGAGCAAATCCGTGTCTTGGGGCTTGCGGCGTCAGGGAGGTATATTGCATTGTAAAGAGAATTCATTTAAATAATTTGAACGAAAACTTACATAAAGAACTTGTACGACTTGCCCTAGTAGGTACACGCCGCTCCGCCATGACGGAAGCCATGCGCGATGAGTTAGGCAAGTACGGAATTTCCAAGGAATTAAGCCAAGAACGCGCATTGCTTTCCGCATCGGCTATTTTTTCAGGCGTAAGTAAAGCAGGGAAACGTCCCAAGGAATTGGGTATTTCCCAAATGGAGGAATGTAATGACGCGGAAGAAAGCGCTTGTTCCCCCACAAGCATCAAGCACCTGTACATGATTGTGGATGGTGCTTTTGAACCTGCCCTTCCTGAATTCCTGCATCATTTGTCCCTTAATAAAAAAGGGTTGCCACCTGAAATATTACCGGACTTACTCGAACAATCGCTCACGACTCCCGAATTATGGCGAAGCCTCAAAGAAAATATCGGGAAAAGAGGGGAGTGGCTTATCCGATTAAACCCGGATTGGTCCCGCTTGCTGGATGAACCCGAAGAAGAAAATTGGGAAGAGGTCCACCATGATTTAAGGCTACGGATTTTCAGGAAAATAAACCAAGAAAACCCCGAGAAAGCATTGAATATGCTCAAGGAGACTTGGCGAACGGAAAGCATGAATCGCCGCTTGGATTTCTTGAAGGTATTGGAGAAAAACGTAAGCCCCTTATCGGAAACCTTTCTTGAGGGCTTATTGGATGACCGAAGGAAAGAGATTAGAAGGGCGGCAGTACGTCTTTTAGCCAAGGCGAATGATACCGCTTTAGCGGATAGGATGTTCGACAGGGCTTCAAATTACGTAACCTTAAACCGAGGAAAAGTAAGCGTTAATCTTCCGGATAGATTAGAGGATGATATGATCCGCGACGGGATTGATCCCCGTGTCCAATGGTTTAAAGGCGGTGTAAAAGCCGGGCGTTTAGGGCAAATCCTCGCCTTGGTCCACCCGCAGCGTTGGTGCAAGAAATTCGGGATGAATGCCAAGGAGGTTTTGGCGGTTTTTACCAAGAGCGATTGGGCGGAACTCATGGCGCAAGCCATGATTGAGGCAACGGCACTTCATGAAGACCCGGAATGGACGGAAGCACTGCTTTCTTTCCGCATTCAAAATACGGATGAACGTAAGTGGCAAGGTTTAAATATCGGTAGGCTCTTGGAAATCGTAACGGATGAGGCATTCAACCGGGTAGCGGTTGAAGGGATGAAGTCTACAAGCGGCTTATTGGAGGAAAATTCCCCCATTACCACCATGCTAAAAACTTGCGTTTGTCATTGGAGTGATGAACTCACCGTCTTGGTGGTCCAGAATCTGAAAGATTGGCTAGCCGGGGAAACGTCCCGTTATTGGAACGGGTGGCATTATCGGACCATACTTAAGAAGGCGGCGTATACCTGTAATCCCTATCTCCAAGAGCGGCTTAGCGCCGATTGGCCCCGCGATTCCCGGATTTGGTCCAGTTGGGAAAGGGAAATAGAGGAGTTTTTATCCGTCCTCTATTTCCGTCGTAAGATGATTGATGAGCTTAGGGAGAGCAAGGCAAGTTAGGGGATGACTCTGAGTCATCCCCTAACTAAGCCTAGGCTAGCAGCCCTTTAACGATTCCGGAGATGGTCTTACCATCCGCACGGCCCGCCAATTCCTTGCTAGCCATACCCATGATACGTCCCATGTCCTTGATGGAGGAAGCACCTGTCTTCTCAATCAAACCCTTCAGGTAATCCGTGATTTCCGCTTCCGACATCTGCTTGGGAAGGAATTGCTCGATTACCTCGATTTCCTTGGCTTCAATAGCCGCCAAGTCCTCACGTCCTTGATCGTTGAAAATCCCTAAGGAGTCCTTACGTTGTTTTACCATCTTTTGAAGCAATTTCATTTCGCCTGCCTCATCGATTTCAACGTTGGCTCCGCTGGTTTTTACCTTCAAAATTTCGGATTTGATGGCACGCAGTGCCGTCATGGCAGCCTTGTCCTTGGCACGCATGGCTGTCTTCAAAGCGTCCATGACCTTCTTTTCCAGGCTCATTGTCATTTTGATTTTAATACGAATAAAAAACCTACGTGGGTTCCGGGAACCTCACGCAGGCTCTTATATAATGTTTTGAAACCTAAAAAGGTTCCTTCTTGCTTAGTCGATGATGTCAAACCCGCAATAAGGACGCAATGCCTCAGGTACTACGATTCCTTCCGGTGTTTGGAAATTCTCCATGATGGACGCTACAATCCTTGGCAAAGCCAATGCACTACCGTTCAAGGTGTGCGCCAAGTGCTTTTTGTTGTTGGCGTCACGGTAACGCAATTTTAAGCGATTGGATTGGAAAGTCTCGAAATTAGAAACGGAACTAACCTCCAACCATCTTTCTTGCGCGGTAGAGAATACTTCGAAATCGAAGGTTAGGGCAGAGGTGAAACCTAAGTCGCCACCACAAAGCCTAAGGATTCTGTAAGGTAAACCCAATTCGTCCAAGAGACCACCAACGTGCGCCAGCATATCATCCAATGCCGCGTAGGATTTCTCGGGATGCTCGATACGTACGATTTCCACCTTATCGAATTGATGAACACGATTCAAGCCGCGTACATGCGCACCATAAGAACCCGCTTCACGACGGAAACAAGGTGTGTAACCCGTCATTTTTACGGGAAAGTCCTTCTCGTCAAGAATAACGTCACGGTAAATATTGGTGACGGGAACTTCTGCCGTCGGGATCAAGTACAGATCATCTTCGGTTACGTAGTACATCTGCCCTTCCTTATCGGGCAATTGACCTGTTCCTCTTGCACTCGCCTCGTTTACCATGTGCGGTGGGATATACTCCGTATAACCGGCATCATTTGCCTTGTCCAAGAAATAAGAAATCAAAGCACGTTGTAGTCTAGCGCCTTTTCCCTTATAAACCGGGAAACCGGCACCGGTTAGTTTAACACCGAGCTCCAAATCAATAATGTCGTATTTCTTGGCAAGTTCCCAATGCGGCTGGGCTCCGTCATGGAGTTTAGGGAAATCCTTGCCCCAGTCTTGGTACACCTCGTTGTCCTCATCCGTGTTTCCGGCAGGAACACTAGGGTGTGGGACATTGGGGATGTTAAGAAGCGCTTCTTCCAGCTTTTGCCTCACTTCTTCCGCTTCGGTTTTTAGCTCGGCAATGCGGGTTTTCTTTTCTCCTACAGCAGCACGTTTTCCTTCCGCCTCCTCGCGTTTTCCTTGCTTGAATAAGGCACCGATTTCCTTGGACGCGGAATTGATAAAGGCTTGCGCCTGATCCGATTCATTTTGTAATTCCTTTCTTTTACTGTCTAATGAAATCACCAAATCCAAAATTTCGGGATTATTGATGTTTCTCTTTTTTAGACCTTCCAGAATGGTCTCCTTGTTATCGCGAATGAAATCGGGTCGTAACATGAATCAAATTATTTAAGATAAAATGTGATTTCGGCGCAAAAGTACCAAAGGCGTTTCGGTAATTGGTACAATAAGCTTAGGAATAACAGCAATTTTTTTGCGTAAACCGTTCCCGTTTCAAAAGAAAATGTATTTTTGCGATTACAAAGCAATTCGAACACATCGCTTTCACCGATAATGAATCGGTTCCACTCCGGAAGTTTCTTTCCAACTCTTTCCATTGAATTAGTTTCTTTGAATTCCCATCAATTTACAGGACGATTTTTCATGGAGACCTAGGATTTCCCGTTATTATCCGTAAGGCTAATTTCGAGTCGGTGTTAACGATAAACTAATCATTCATATCTTCAAAATATATCATGTACGATATTCTTCAATTGCATGAAATGCTCGTTGCAGAGCTAAGGGAGATTGCCGATAAACTTGGCTTGAAGGGCTATAAGCGCCTGAATAAACAAGACCTGATCTATAAGATTTTGGATCAGCAAGCCATAAATAGCGGTCAAGATTCCAAGGAAGCCCCTGTTGCCAAAGAGGAGGAGGCTCCCAAACCCAAAAAACGAGGCAGAAAGAAAAAAGAGGAGACCGCCGATACCAAGGAGGAACCCCAAGAGAAAAAGACCCCTGCTAAGAAACCTGCCCGCAAATCCAACCTAAAGAAAGCCGCGGAAAAAGCGGCTAAGGAAATCAAGGAGGAAGCTCCTGTTGTGGAGGAACCGAAGGAAGAACCTAAAGAAAAGGCTCCAAAGACGGAGGATGCTCCCGTGGTAGAAACCAAGGAGGAAAACAACGATCACCGTGAGGAGAAAAGTGATCGCCGTGACGATCGTCGTAACGATCGCCGTGATGATCGAAGAAACGATCGCCGTCGTGATGATCGTAGGAATGATCGCCGTCGTGATGACCGCTATGATCGTAGAAATGACCGTCGTGATGATCGTTATGACCGCCGTCAAGATGATCGTCGCGAAGAGCCCAAGCCTGAAGTAAAGCGTTTCAATGTTGAATTGGACGGAATCGTTGAAGGTGAAGGTGTTCTGGAAATGATGCCTGATGGCTATGGTTTCCTTCGTTCCGCGGATTACAACTACTTGACTTCCCCTGACGATATTTACGTTTCCCCATCCCAAATCAAACTTTTCGGTTTGAAAACGGGAGATACGGTGGAAGGGGCTATCCGCCCACCCAAGGAAGGAGAGAAATATTTCGCTCTTTTAAAAGTGTCAAAAGTAAACGGTCTTACAACCGAGGAAATCCGCGACCGCGTTCCTTTTGATTACCTAACGCCACTTTTCCCGGATCAAAAGTTGAAGCTGGCTAGCTCTCCTACCGGTAAGGATTTAAGCGTAAGGATGATCGACTTGTTCTCTCCCATCGGGAAAGGACAGCGTGGTTTGATCGTGGCACAACCTAAAACGGGTAAAACCTTCCTTTTGAAGGATGTCGCAAACGCCATTGCCAAAAATCACCCTGAGGTTTACTTGATTATCCTTCTTGTGGATGAGCGCCCTGAGGAGGTGACCGATATGAAGCGTTCCGTTAAGGCGGAAGTAATCGCTTCTACCTTTGATGAGCCTGCGGATAATCACGTTCGTGTTGCGGGTGTGGTTCTTGAAAAAGCCAAGCGCTTAACCGAGTGCGGACACGACGTAGTGGTTCTTTTGGATTCTATCACTCGTTTGGCTCGTGCTTATAATACGGTAGCCCCGGCTTCCGGTAAAGTACTTTCCGGTGGTGTAGAGGCAAATGCTTTGCATAAACCTAAGAAATTCTTCGGTGCGGCACGTAATATCGAGGGCGGTGGTTCATTGACCATCCTTGCTACTGCGCTTATTGATACCGGTTCCAAAATGGACGAGGTAATCTTCGAGGAATTCAAGGGTACGGGTAATATGGAGCTTCAATTGAACCGTCAATTATCCAACAAACGCATCTATCCGGCTATCGATATCAATAAATCCGGTACACGCCGCGATGATTTGTTGTTGGATAGAAGCACCATGCAAAGACTGATCATCCTGCGTCGTCACTTAGCGGATATGAAACCGGAAGAGGCAATGGAATTCATGTTAAACCAAGTAAGGGGAACATCCAGTAACGAGGAATTCTTGTTCTCCATGAACGGATAAAACACGGGGTATTAGGATTTTTCAATACAAATTCCTACTTTTGCCCCGCTTAAAAAATAAGGGTTATCCCTGCGGTTAAACCGTATAAAGTTATATTACGATGAAACGTACATTCCAACCATCCAGAAGAAAGCGCGTAAACAAGCACGGATTCCGCGCACGTATGGCATCCAAGGACGGAAGAAAGGTTCTTTCCCGTCGTCGCGCTAAAGGACGTAAGAAACTTACTGTTTCCAGCGAAAGAGGAGCGAAGTAATATTCGCACGGTCTTTTGACCTTGTAGAAATGTTATCTTATATCGGATAGCCCATGAGCCAAAGTGTTCATGGGCTGTTTGTTCTTCCGGTC
>JAHDDF010000119.1:9007-11298 GCA_020629475.1 Saprospiraceae bacterium | reverse complement strand
GGGGTACCCATATATTTGTCATTCAATCCTTTTGGATACGGCAGGGATACTTTTATCCGTGAAAAAGAATTTCCACAATCTTGGTGTTTGACTTAATATTAAATAAAGCGTTAGGATTAAATATACGGTTGACTGTAGTTTAACCGGTATATCATAAAAGAAATTAGCCAAAACGATATTGCCAATAACGGGCAATAACATAATAGCACCCGCAAGTTGCGTTCTTCTAAAACATAAAAGACAAGCAGGAATAATCTCCGCCCATCCCATTACCATTTGGTAGGTTTCCGAGTACCCGAAAAAATACCAAGCGGTTTCAAACCCACTTAACTCTGATACCGAAACATCACCGTAAAATAAAGGCCCCCTGAATTGTTGGAGAATGGCTTTGGCGTAACCATAAACAAAAAATATACTCGCAAGGAATAAGCGAACACAGGTTTGGGAAAAATAGTGGATGTATTCCGTCCCTGTTTTTTTGCGATCAAGAAAAGCGAAGACTAAAAATAATATACCAACTACCCCGCTAATCCCGAATGTACCACCCCAAGCATTGGAAATACTTGAAAGACTATTGTTAAACCATAACCCTAGGATAAGCCCTACGGATAAACCGGCGGTGACGTAGAATCCGAAATGTTTCCAAGGGCTTAGGGGCATGGCTTTTATTTTTTCTTGTTCTTCTTAATCATATAAAAGATAAGACTGATCACGAAGCCACCGCCGAATGCCATGATGGTTCTTGAAACCCAATCCACTTCTTGCCCGAATCCGAATTGGCGAACCGCGCCAAGGGCAAGGATGAGAACCGCGTACTTTAGGGTATCCGATAATAGAGGATGCATGATAGGCTTGTTTTAAATGACTAAAAGAATGCAAGAGGGGTTGTCCCAAAGGTAACAATAGCGCATAAAAAAACCGGCTGCCTTTCGGCAACCGGTCTCTGTATTGCATAGCGGGGCAAATGCCCACTGGTTGTTGTACTTGTTAGTCGGCTACAACTTCAAAGTTGATCTTAGCTTCCACTTCCTTGTGCAATTTAGCGGTAGCGGTATAAGATCCTAAATTTTTCACCTCCTCAGGAAGGTTAATCAATTTACGGTCGATATCAATATCGAACTGCTCCTTAAGCGCTTGGGAAATCTGAAGCCCGGTAACGGAACCGAAGATTTTACCACTTGTACCCGCTTTAGCGGCAATGTTCAATACTTTATCAGACAAGGAATTAGCCAATGCTTGGAATTCACCCAAACGTGCTGCTTGTTCCGCTTCCCATTTGTCAACGATTTGATCGCGTTTAGCACGGTTAGCGTCATTGGCGATTACCGCCATTTTTTGAGGGATCAAGTAGTTACGTCCGAAACCGTTCTTTACGGTCACGATGTCGTACTTGTCGCCCAAGTTATCGATATCTTTAAGAAGAATGATTTCCATCTTTCGAAAAATTTAGATCGGTTAAACCAAAAGGTTACTTCAACATGTCGGTTACGTAAGGCAAGTAACCCAAGTGACGCGCACGCTTGATAGCGGTAGCCACACGACGCTGGTACTTCAAGGAGTTACCGGTGATACGTCTAGGAAGAATCTTTCCTTGTGGGTTAAGGAATTGCTTTAGGAATTCCGCGTCCTTGTAATCAATGTACTTGATGCCGAACTTCTTGAAGCGGCAGTACTTCTTACGCTTGTTTCCGATCTTAGGGTTGCTTAAGAACTTTATATCGTCTCTTGATGCCATTTCGAATCAATTTTAGAGATAAATAATGGCGGGCTTACGCCTTCGCCTTTTCATCGGAAGCGGCTTCCTCTTCCTGCTTTTTCTTACCGATTAGACCCGCACGTTTGTCCGCGTTAAATTTAACGCCGTACTTGTCCAATGCTACGG
This sequence comes from Saprospiraceae bacterium, assembly GCA_020629475.1. Taxonomy (GTDB): domain Bacteria; phylum Bacteroidota; class Bacteroidia; order Chitinophagales; family Saprospiraceae; genus JAHDCE01. Next base: position 9,416 of record JAHDDF010000119.1, on the reverse strand, counting down.
TAAGGAAACGCATCACGCGCTCATCGCGACGGAACGCCAATTCCATGGGTTGAATCATCGCACCGGACTCGGTTTTGTACTCGATACAATAGTAGTACCCGGTATTGCGATTATTAATGGCATATGCTAGCTGTCGAAGACCCACTTCGTCGATATTCACGATCTCGCAATCTGCTTTTTTGATCATGTCAACGTATGTGTCTACTGTCTTTTTCACCTCGTCGCTCGACAGCACCGGATCTACGACGAAGGTCACTTCATACTGCTTCATTAGAATGTATTCGTGAAAATTAATTAATGAAATAAATAACAGCTTCTGAAAGAAACGGCTGCAAAGGTAGGTTTTTCTTTTGGTTTTACCAAGAGGGCTGAAATAAGTCACCCTGCTTAAACGAGTCACCCCCTAACT
>JAHDDF010000119.1:0-8907 GCA_020629475.1 Saprospiraceae bacterium | reverse complement strand
GGGTGACTAGAATAGAGGAAAGTAGGAAACCTACTTCACCTCAAACAACTCCACATCAAAGGCAAGTACGGCATTAGGTTTAATAACGCCACCCGCACCACGGGGACCGTAAGCCAAACCGGATGGGATATAGAAAGTTCCTTTTCCGCCTTCCTTCAATAAAGGAATGGATTCTTGCCAGCCGGGGATAACCCTGTTCAAAGGAAACTCGATGGTTTCACCACGCTGGTAAGAGGAGTCAAAAACGGTTCCGTCAAGCAAGTAACCCTCGTAATGTACCTTAACGGTATTGGCGGGAGTAGCGCTTTTGCCGGTTCCTTCCTTCTTGATTACGTAGTAAATACCGCTGTCGGTTTTTTGAGCGTCAATTCCCTTATCTTTCAAAAAAGCTTGGATAAGGGCATCGTCCGCTTCCGCTTGTTTCTTAACCTTTTCCTCAGGGTTGTAGAAGTCAAGCAATTCCACATCAAAAATCAAAACGGTATTGGGTGGGATATCCGCACCGGCACCGCGTGGGCCATACGCCAAACCGGAAGGAATCAAGAATGTTCCTTTCCCGCCTTTACCCAACAAAGGAATAGCCTCTTGCCATCCTTGGATTACGCCGGTAAGCGGAAACTCGATGGGCTGACCACGGTCATAGGAGGAATCAAAGACCTTACCGTCCAAACGGTAGCCTTTATAATGCGTTTTTACGATGTGCTTCGCACCCGGGTGCGTGTCTTCACCGGCTTCGGTGATATCGTAATAAATACCGGACTCGGTGTTCTTGTAGTCCAATTTGTTATCGGTCAGGTACTGAAGGATTTGGTTTTTATCCTTTTCGGCCTGCGTGCTAGGATTTTGAATCATGTCTTCCTTATAGACTTTTAGGTATTTACCGGAGCAGGACGAAAGCCCCAAGATTGCCACGGCAAGAACCAGGTATGTGATATTATATTTCATCATTGGATGTTACGAGCTTGTTTAAATTTTGGTCATTATGTCGAGAAGCATCAGTTTTTTGTTTAATCGAGGTGAAAAAATAGGGTGATAGCAGCGCTATCAAGCCCGGTTTTTCAACGAAGAGTAAGCGAAAAAGTGAGCTTCGCAGACCAATTACTAAATTTTAAACAAGCTCTTATTCAAAGTCGATCAATTCGACTTTAAACTTCAAAACGGAGTTTGGCGGAATGGACGGAGGGGCACCGTTGATTCCGTAACCTGCTTCGGAAGGAACAAGGATAGTACCTTTTCCGCCCTTCGCGAAAGCCGGGATTCCTACTTGCCATCCGGGGACCACTCCCCTTAGCGGGAACGAGGTAGGTTGACCACGATCGAAGGAAGAATCGAATTTCTTACCGTCGATTAAAGTTCCTTCATAATGGCAAGTAACTTTATTGTCCAAAGTTGGCTTGTCACCTTTGCCCGGCTCGTCGATAACCACGTATACGCCTTTTCCTACCGGCTTGGCGTCAAGTTTATTTTCCTTGATATAAGCTTGAATGATATCCTCGTCCTTCTTGGCTTGTGCCGCCTTGTCGAATACGCTGATAAGTTCCACGTCGAAAACCAAAACGCTGTTCGCGGGGATTTTTCCACCACCGGCGGGCTTGTCCTTGTAAGCAAGGGTAGAAGGAATATAGAATGTTCCTTTCCCGCCCGGCTTTAATAAAGGAATAGCTTCCTGCCATCCGGCAACCACGAAATTCAATGGGAAGGAAGTGGGCTCGCCACGCTTATAGGATGAATCAAAAACGGTTCCGTCCATCAATCGTCCTTCGTAGTGAACGGTAACCACATCCGTTTTGCCGGGTCCGTTTCCTTCTCCTTCGGTTTCTAGGACATAGTATACCCCGTTCTTGGTTCGCTCTGCATCAATATCGTTTTCGATGAAGTAGTCCAAGATGAGGTTTTGATCAATTTGTCCTTGGCTTTCAGCAGAGGCGTAGCGTTGGTCAGCATACTTTTGTTCCAATTCGGATTGCCCACCACAGGACATGAAAAGCGGTAATGCTAAAAGAAAAAAAGCACAGTGCTTTAATACTTTCATGGTCAATTATTTTTGTTTTGCGGATTTTGCTAGGATTGAAGATGCATGGTACTCACCCAAAACTTCTGCCCGGCAAAAAGAAAGTGCAAAAGTAAGGATTTAACCATCTTATTCATAAAAGCGTGGGTCAACCTCCAAAACAGGTAGGCGAACGGAAACTTTTGTGCCTTTGGGTTTACCGGATTTACTTTTTAAGTCCTCGATTTCGTAGGAGATTTTTCGGTCAGCACCTACGTTAATAAGATTAAGGCGCTGTTCAGTGATAGCGGCACCCATAGAACGGTGTCCTTGGTCTTCCAGCTTTTGCTGCCGCACTCTTGCCTTGTCCCTACCTATGCCGTTATCCGAAATTACGCATAGAATGGTATCATCGTCCTCCAGTAGGAATTTAACGGAAATATGCCCGTTTTCCACATCACGTATCCCGTGCTTAATAGAGTTTTCAAGGAAGGGTTGAAAAATCATGGGAGGTACACCCATGATATCCTCCTCGATTTCATCATCCAGTGTTACCTCAAAAGTAAATTCATTGCGGAAACGCTCGCCTTCTAGGGTGAGGTAGTCTTTCAAGAATTGAATTTCCTCCTCAAGGGGAATGGTATCGAATTCGGAAAATTCAAGGCTATTTCTCATTAAACGGGAGAAGCGGGAGAAGAACACGGTCGCTTCCTTGATTCTATCCCCGGTAAGGAATCCTTGGATAGAGTTTAGGGCATTAAAAATGAAGTGAGGATTCATTTGCGCCCGAAGAGCCTTGAGCTGGAGTTCCGTTGCGCGTAAGCGAAGGAATTCGGCTTCTCTTTCTTTTTTTTCCGTTGCGTATTTTATCTCGATTTCAGTAATGGATCTGGATTTATCCTTATCCATGTAGGATTCCCGTGCCTCACCGTATTTTACTTGGAAATGATAGGCTTCTTTGAAATTCTCTTGCTTTTCATGGAACATTGCCATATCCCTGTAAACCACGGACATTTGGAAGAAATCCTCGATTTGTTCAGCGTAATTGAGGGCATTGGTGTAATGCTCGAGAGCCTCTTCGGCTTCACCCAATTCCGCGTATAATTGACCACGGAACCGTTCCAAAACGGAAAAGTTATAATCATCATCCAAGCCTTGTCGGCGAGCGTAAAGTTTCTCCGCATAATCATACATCCGGAGGGCATTGTTGTATTTTCCTTCAAGGAAAAACAAATAACCCAAATTTGCCGAGGCACCGGCGCTGGTGTACAAGGTTTGGTCTTGTGGCGTATCCGTAATGGCTTTCTTGAAATACTTCTGCGCCCGTTTATATTCCCCGATACCACTGTATGTATTTCCCAAGTGGAGGTAATACCAAGAAAGGCGCATCCCGAAACCGAATGTCTCGCAAATTTTGATCGCTTCGCGATAAGCGATGATACCTTCCTCTTTTTTTCCCGCCTTGTCATACGCGAATCCGATGTTGGAATAAACCAAGGAGAGGTAGTAGTAATCGCTTAATCGATTTTCCCCGGTGTATGCTTCTAATAAACCGGCCGCGTCAATGAGGAGGTCTAAGCTCTTATCGTATGTGAACCGGCGCGCGTAAATCATTGCCCGACGGGCAAGATACCTTGCTTGGATACCGGGGTCGTCCTGTGCCATTACTGACCCGGATAATTCATCGAGGATATGTTCGGACTCTTCCGTTTTATTTAGATTAAAACGGATACCTGCCCGTTCAATTTCGGATTCCATCCATCTGGAGGAATAACCCTCTTCCCGGAATAATTCCGATGCTTTTTCGATATGGGATTCCGCCCAATGGTATTTGTAGGAACGGTTTTCAAGAAAGGCACGATGGTAATGGTACTCCGCGGTAAATTCCGTATGCTTTCCGGCTTCCGCCAAATCATTAAGACGGGAAAGGTAAAACTCGGATTTTTCCGGATTGGTAAAGCTATAGTATTGGGAAAGTTCCGCAAGGAGTTTCAAACGGGTAGGCATATTGCCGGCATTGGCAAGGCGTTTCTCCTTCTCCTTGATGCTAACCTTGAATCGTTGTGCGACGCCCTTCATTAACGACGTTTAACGGTGTCAACGAAAGATTTGAACTTGGGCTCCAATTGTTGGAAGTCCGTTTTGCTAAGTTGTTCTTGATCACCGTACCAAACCCTTTCGAAAATACGGGTTACTTCACGGAACGGTTTTGCTAAATCGGACTTACGCATTTCACGGATATAGTCTCGATTCGTTTTGTCGCGCTTCCATTTAATGAGGCGCCGTTCCGAAAGCTCCTTGATTGCCCACAAGTAGTAAAGACGAACCGCTTTCATGAAATCCTCCTTGGCAATGGTTCTGTCAAGAAGGATTTCCATATCGGATTTTTGAAGTTCCTCCTCAATTTTTTCGATGTTCACCTCGCTGGTGAAATCTCTGGTGTCGGGTGTTTTACCCCCGTCGGATAGTTGGATGCTACCGCCCATAACCCGAAATAGAACAGCGGATATACCAACGATAAGCAAGAGGATTAAAACAAATTTGAATACGCCGGACCACGTAACATTTCCGACATTAAAGTCCCATCCTGTGTAGTTTCTATTCCTTCGGGTTCGGGTATTTGTACTTCCTTGGGATTGCGGGGTTTCCTCCTCTTTCTTTTTTACTTGATTGGGGGAATAATCCAAACCCTCGATTGCCTTTTCCCAATTTTCCTTTTCAAAGACTTTTGTATCAATGTCGGAATCATAGTAATCATCCTCAATCGGGGATGATTGCAGGAAGAAGGGTATTGCCATAAGGGCAATAAGAAAAAAGAAAATCCGGTATGTGTCGTTTGGTTTCATTTCAAAATATTTCCTTTGGAGGAAAGGCATTTTATCCTTCCCTTTCCAAGCCCCTTAAACGCTTGCCCGTTCCGATACGGGAAACTTTTTCGAAAAGGCTTTTTGCGTCCCTGATTTCCACTTGGGAATAATACAACAAACCGAAGCCCATTGTCACCAAGGGGAACATTAAACCAAAGAGTACCTGCGCGGAAAACGCGAGGCAAACCACCAATAGCTGATCCATGCCTTCTTGCTCCGTGGCTACGTTAAAGCCGAAGTTTTGGAGAACGAACAGCAAGGCAGGTGAATATATTAACAAGAACACCATAAAGGTGATGAGTCCAAGTAGCAAGTAAAGCCCTATACTATTACCCATCCGGGTAAAGAATAGGTTAAAGGTTCTTCCAAGCGCGGTAAATGGGTTTTTATCCTCGAGTACCATCACGGCAGTCCAGAAAAGGAAAATAGGGATGGTAAGGAACAGGAGGAAAATGAAGAACCCGTTCAGGTTACCCATTGCCAGAAGTACATTCATACCACCGATAGGAACCAAGACTTTCATGAAATCCCCGGCTTGCGTCCAAAATCCGGTTTTTAATGTTTCACTCGGATTCGACAAAACGTAGGAGGTTTTCAATGCGCGCAATGATATGTAGGCAAGCAATGAATACACCAATGTATTGGCAAAAAAGAAGGGGGAAAGGAAAGCTCCATCATAATTAAAGAACTGGAGGAAACTTTTCACCACATCCACTATTCCTCCATCAAAAAGGAAGGAGAAGAACATACCCAAGAAACCAAAAGGTGATTCTTGTATCGACCGCAATTCAAAAGCCGGGAAGGTGAATAAATCACTGGGTTCACCATTGCCCAAAAGCAACACCAATCCAAGGAAAATACCGGCGGTGGCGAAAGCGGTACCGATATTCCGTCCTAAGTTCTTTCCGTATACCACAAAAGTATCCTTAAAGATTTCCCCTGCGGTTTTTATCAAGTCAAAGCGGAGGGCTCCTTCCCTTTCGGGTTGAAGTTGTTCTTCCTCTTCTTCAACATCGGGCATTTCCTGAAACAAACCGAATACCTCATATGCCATAATTACGATGAACATGGCAACGGGGAAACCAATCATGCCGAAGAGCCAAGCGCCCTCGACACCCATAAGGAAAAGTGCCCCGAATAAGCCCCCCGCACTGATGGCTGCCGTAATGGCAATCAAGGGCAAGTGCTTGTCGAAATTCATGGTGTTTAACCGATACGGACGAATAAGGAAATACCAAAGGATCCAACATAAGTTGAAGGTGATGAAACTTCCGCGAAGGATGTCGGGCGTGTCCGTTAAACGGGTAATGAATGCCTCCAAGAATGCGGCAAAGAGGATCATGGGTATTACACCAATCATGATTTTGACGCCCTTCTTGGCGGTAATCACGAATGCTTGCATCCTTGAATAAGTACCCGGGAAGACCAGCCCTTTTCCCATGACGATACCGGCTACACCGGCAAGGATAGCAGCAGGGATCTCGACTGAACCATGCGTCCATATCCCTAGGATAGACGGTACTAATTCCCCTTGTTCCCAGAAGAAAAATTGGAAAGCGCCTACGTACATCCCGAAGAAAACGAGGCTCACTACGGAGCCCATCGTCAGGAAGACGCCCAAGGCGAAATACCTGAATGAAACCAGAAGGTTATTCAGGAAAAGGTATGTGAACATCGTAAATATCCCGTCATCCTTGTAAACCCCCATCGGGTCACCGGATTCGATATTGTTGATGGTCATTTCGATATAATCATCACCCATGAGCATACGGGCGAATTCCCCGTCCTCACCCATTAGACCGGAAAGGACACCTACTATAAAAGGCACCCAAAAGAGCAGCATTCCCAAGAACAGCTCGTAACGGGAACGATACATGATACCCGGCAAACCCTTGGACCAAAAGGAAAGGAACCCTCCCCTTGTGGTTCTTCTATTCTTGTAAATGGAATAAAAGATTTGCTGGGCAAGACCGTTGAGGTAAACCCTTACGGAGCGGTTGGGGTAGAAGGTGCGGGAATAGGATAAATCATCCGTGATTTGAACGAATAGATCGTTCAACTTCTCGGGTTCGGGTTGGGTGCTGCGCATGGTGCGCTCCAACTCGATCCAATTATCCTTTTTTTGCTTGATGAAATTCGTTTCCCGCATGGGTAAAAATGGGATTCGGAGTTTAAAACAGTTGCTTTTTAATAATTAGCAATATCATAATATCCGGCGGGAATTCCTAGCAATAGGGACGAACAGCGGGATTTTTCGGTTAAGGGAAGCTTTAAATAAGGTTTACACGCCCGAATCAAATTGATTTTAGGGTTTTTTATCTTTTGTTGTTGAAGCAAGGTCGACGTTCTTGTCATTCTAATATGAAACGGGTCTTGGTTCATGAACCAAGACCCGTTTCCTCAATGAAATAAAACCTTTGCTCTATTTCATTTTCTTTGTAGCCATATAGATGTTATTGACCATTTCCTCTAATGACATGTAAATGAATCCCAAGAATTGCTCCTCCGTCATTTGAGGATTTTTCATGAATTCATCAAATTCGGAACTCCAAACAATCATGGATTTCTGGTACCCCAAATCTACGACCTTAAAGGTATTGACCATCCCTTTTACGGGGATTCCTTCAAGGACGGAGTAACTAAAAGTTCTACCGTTGTCGTTAAAATCAACGATTTTTTCCTTGAAGTAACCTTCTTGGCCTTTTGGAGGATAACAAATTCTTTCACCTCCTTTTCCCTTGTTGCCTTTCCAAACTACTTTCGAAATCCCGGATGAGTACTTATTGATATCGTCCATTTCCCGAAGCAGTGTCCAAACATCATCAGCGGAAGCGTTTACTACTTTTGACCATGTAACATTCGCATCAGCGGTTTGTGCTTGTGCCTTTGTAACGGTTAATCCGGTAAGAAGCGCGAGAATAAAAAATAAATTTTTCATCGTAAAATTAAGTTTTAAATGTTGCCTCTTAGATGCAGGGGAAGGGATAGTGTTACAACTTTGACCAAATAAAACGTGTAGAAATTTCTTAGTTAAAAAAAGCCTTGTACCCCTAGAGGAACAAAGCTTAAAATAAATCTAAATCCTATTCTTTAATTTCTATTTCGAGCACCTACACTCAAAACTCCTTGGTTCAGGAATATCAGAGCCTAAAATCAAAATACTTCATGATTTCATTATCATTTAATATTTCAGCGATAACGGTTTCCGTATCAAAATCATCCTTTGCGGGTAAATCCCTGAATAAATTAGCGTGTTTTAAATCAATGGCGGTTGCCATGTCCTCCACGTTTTTACTAACGTAATCCCCGACTTTCCTTTTATATCCTATATTGAATACTTTTTTGTCGTGGGTTAGGTATCCTTTTTGGTGCATCGTTTTTGCTTTTTTAGAACACCGGCAAGGGTTATTTTGATCAACCAAACCACACTTGTCCTTCATGAAGTTGTATAAATCCTTCCTAGCCCGATGCAGTTTAATCCTAAAGTTTTGTTTTGATATATTAAAAATATCGGCTCCGATATTATGGTTTATGGAAAATGTTTCGCCAATGATATAAATGAGTCGTTGTTCGCGATTAAGGCACATCAGCATACCGGAAAGACACCGGTAACGGAGTTCTTTAATGAGTTCCTCTAATTCCGTTTCTTCTTCTTGTGTCAGGTTTGTGTTCGGGATGGAGTCAAGTCTCTCTCCTTGTGCGGTAAAGTCCGAGAAAAGCTCTTCGCCTTTTCTTCTTTTCGATTGAAGAAATTCATTCACCACAATCCTGTATAGCCAAGTCCTAAAATTACTGTTGAATTTAAATTGGGATAACTTCGTTATAACTTTCAAGAGTGTTTCTTGGGTTAAATCCATTGCGTCATTGGCATCGAATGTCATTTTCCAAGCTAGGTTGAAAATAAAGGGTTGATGCAAACGAATCAAATCATCCATTGCCTTTTTGTCCCCGTCAAGAGAGAGGCGTAAAAGGTTTTTGTTTTTTTCTTCGGAGTATTCCTCATTTAAAGGATTCATGATTTACCTATTTTTTTACTTAGATACATCAATG
>JAHDDF010000118.1:598-11304 GCA_020629475.1 Saprospiraceae bacterium | reverse complement strand
CCAACTAACTTTTTCATGGATTATCACGTAATTTTCAACAGCCTACCTCGGAGGTCTGGAGGAACGAATTTTTATTTTATCACCTTCCTCAAAAAAACACCTCCATCCGTTTCTATTCTAATAAAATAAATTCCGTTGGAGATATTTTCATTACAACACATCTTATTTTCACCTTTAGAAAAAACATATCCGATCAACATTCTACCACTTACATCAAATATTTTCACATCCTTTATTTGATATTCATTGGAACGGATATAAAATTCATTTTCAAAAGGATTGGGGTAGATTTCGAAATCGCCATTTTCATCCTCCGGTTCTTCTAGGGACGTTGACAAATTCCAAGTAAATATATTCCCGAAACTCGTACAAGCGATGGCTTGATTTTCATTCAGCATATCCACGGAAGTAATGGCTTCATAGCTTTCCGGATCTTGTTGGACTAGCGTCCAAGTAGCACCATAATCCGTAGAGGAAATTATCGTTTCATTTCTTCCTACCGCGAAGCCTATATTATTTACGAAATGTACATCACTATAATCAGCCGGAACGGGGCTAGGAATGGTGTCCCAAGAATTACCGCCATTAATGGTTCTAAGAATGATACTTTCGCCGGTTACCATAACAATCGTATCCGAATTAAGCACATGCATTCCACCATCCAAATAGGTGGGCGGGGCACCGTCTACGAGCGTCCAAGAATCACCCGAGTCCTGGGATTGTAATAAAATATGGCTTGCCGCTGCCCTTGCGAAGCATTCCGTTTCATTGGCACAATCTATATCGTACACGGGACTAATGGCACCAATTTGATCCTCAAAAACCTTTATCCAATTTAATCCACCATCGGTGGTTTTGTAAATATCGCCTTCGTAATCCCCGACAAATCCTACATCAGGATTAATAAAATGAATGGCTTCAGTAGAAGTGGAAACACCAAAATCGTTTAAGGGATAGGGCGTCCAATTTTCTCCTCCGTCCGATGATGTAAGCACGCCTATGGTAGTATTTGCCGCATATACGTTTTGCTCATCCACCACATGAATACGATGCACCCTTGAATTAGCCGCGTTGGTCATTTGTAAATGGACGGTATCCCAAGTTTGCCCCGCATCGGAAGAACGGAAAATGAAACCCGTCCCTATAAAATCAATGGAATCCGAACCACAGACCAAAATCTCGTTTTCACTCAGGAATTTAATATCCGCAAAATTACTTTGCGCCGGACCGGGGAATTTATCCCATTGCGCAAATGACAACAGGTAACAACCACTAAGGATAAGGGTGATAAGATGCTTCAACATGACCATTCGAGTACGTTCGGAATTACTCTTAAGTTAAGGAATATGCAGCACGTAAATCGAACTTTAACGCCCGGTAGGAAATAGGAATTGTTTTTTGAACTTTTCAAGGCATCTTTGCTGTTGAAAACAAAAACCAAGGAAGATGTTTTCCTTTTTTAAAAACTTATTCTCCCGCGAGGAGGAAGAACCGGATCCGATGAAATACTTGATTGTGGGCTTGGGTAATCCCGGCGAAGATTACGATTGGACACGCCACAATATCGGCTTTGAGGTCATTGACAACCTTGCCAAATTGCACGAGGTAGACATGGATGACGACCGCCACGGTTGGGTGGGTGAATTCAAGCACAAGGGACGCACCCTTGTTTTGCTTAAGCCTTCCACGTTTATGAACCTGAGCGGTAAGGCGGTTCGCTATTGGATGGAAAAGAAAAAGATCAAGCAGGAAAACGTACTTGTGGTATTGGATGATCTCAATCTACCTTTCGGACGGATCAAACTTAAAGCCAAGGGCAGTGACGGTGGGCACAACGGCTTAAAGGACATCAATAAAACCCTAGGGAATTCAAGTTACGCCCGCTTGCGCTTCGGTATCGGGGATGATTTTTCCAAGGGAAGACAAGTCAACTACGTCCTAGGGAAATGGACGGATAAGGAATGGGAAACATTACCTGACCACATCAAGAATGCGGCGGACTGCGTAAAGGCTTTTGCTACCGTGGGGCTGGGTAGGGCCATGAATACGTTTAATACGAAGAAGTAGGGCCGGGCATTAGTCAGGGGGTGACTTGGGTTACTGAAGGGGTGACTTCGAGTCACCCCTTCAGTGCCTATGCTTCTACTGATCCTTATCTATATCAAAATCAGCAAACTTCACCACACCAAAATCCTTGGTGGTTCTCACATTATCCTCCGCCTTATCCGGTTCCGAGGCATGAAATGAGGTACCTCCATCCTTGTGCAAGAACCATCCTTTTTTGGCCTCGTCATACTTGTAAGTCACGATACGGGTCCAGCGCCAGCTGGAACCACCGTAATGCTCTACGGAGAAATAACCGTTCTTGATAGCGATATCTTGGTAAGGATCACCCATGACACCACCACAGGAAACACAAAGGACGGACTTATCATTAGAAGCCTCCTTTTTTAATTTCCCGTCTTCGGTACGGGTAAGGATAAGAAGCGGTCTTGCCGGAGGATCGGCAGACATATCATCCTCTTCTTTTTTCTTATCGTAACCAATGAGGATTACATCATCCGTACGGTCATCCTTATTGAGATCGCCGTACTCAAAATCCATAACGTCAAGACCATCCGGGAGGAAGGATTGGAGGTAAGCCAATTCCTTTTTATCCTTTTCGGCAATACGCCAATTATCACTAGAGGAAGCATCATCTCCTCCAAGGGAGGAATCAGGTGTTGGAGCAGGGTCCGGTTGCGGTTCGTCCGGTTGTGGGGTATCCGGTGTTTCGGTAATATCAGGATCAGGTGTCGGAGTTTCACCACCCGTATTTCCGCAAGCATAAAACAAGCCCGCCAATAAACAAAGTACTACAATGCTTTTGAATTTCATCTTGGTTCCGGTTTTGTAATTAATATAGAGCCTTAAAATATTTATCCTAATTTTTTGAGCCCCTTCTTAATCGAGAAGGTAAACGTGGTGCCTTTACCGAATTCCGATTCCACGGAAATTCGACCAAGGTGTTGTTCCACGATTTTTTTGCAGATGGCTAGCCCGATTCCTGAGCCTTCGTACTCACCGGCATTGTGGAGCTTTTTAAAGATAAGGAAAATCCTTTCCAAGTAATCCTTCTTGATGCCAATTCCTTGATCCTCGATCCTAAATTCCCAATGTTCTTTTTTTTCCGTAGCGGAAACGAAAATAACCGCAGGCGCTCCTTCCTTCCTGAACTTGATGGCGTTGCCTAGTAAATTATGGAAAACCTGTTTGATTTTAATCGGATTCCCAAGTAGGTTTTGCGGCATTTCGGAAACGGTAATATTGACCTCCGCCCCATGGGAAATCTCAAATCCCTCCTTCAATTCATGAACCATACTTTCAATATCAATCTCCACCGTTTCCAAATCTTGGGTGGACACACGGGAATACATAAGTAAATCCTCTATGAGATCACTCATTCCTTGAACGTTCTTGATAACGAAATCCATGAACTCCTTGGCATCACTATCAAAAAGATGGTTATACCTTTTTTGTAGCAGGCGGGTAAACCCGGAAATGGACCGTAACGGTTGACGAAGGTCATGCGAAGCCACGTAAGCAAAGCTCTCCAACTCCATATTGGAATCGATATAACGTTTTAGTTCCTCGTTTTTGTCATTCAGCAAGCGGAGTTGTTCCTTGATTTTATTTTCCGCCTCTATCGTTTTTGAAATATCCCTTGCTGAGCTTTGGAACATCAAAATTTTACCTCCCTCATTATCAAAAATGGGCGTGGTAATATTCTCCAACCAAACGTAGCTCCCGTCTTTCATTTTGTATCTCGCCCTCAATGGTCCCGGATTTTTTCCTTTCACAAGGGAAGTAAGATTGGAAATATATTCCCCTTGATCTTCCGGATGAATAAAATCCAAGGGATTCTTCCCTTCGAATTCCTCTAGCGCATAGCCCCCTGCTTTTGAAATACTCGGGGAGATATACAAATAACTTCCATCCGTTTTGTGAAGACTGATGATATCCTCCATGTTATCCGCCAAGAGCCTGTAGCGTTCCTCCGATTGCTTAAGCGCTTCTTCCGCCGCTTTAGCTTCGGATAAATCTTCGACCTGCATGATTCCTGCCTTCTCCCCGCCTATTATAATAGGTGAAAAGGTAAGCATGGCTTCAAATACATCATCTCCTCGCCTGAATCTCCAAGGATGGGAAAAGGACTCCTCCCTCACCTTCAGCCTATGCATAAGCTTATCCGCCAATTCCTCTGAGGTAATTCCTCCCGCTTGCATTTCGGGGCTTTGTTCAGGAAGGGAACTTTCAAGGATTTCCTCTCGTGGATCCCCTAGCAATTCCTCCATCTTCGCGTTTACGTCAATGGCTCGATACTCCTTGAAACTAATGACGACGATACCCCGATCCGTATTATTGAACAAGGCACGGTAGCGTTTTTCGTTTTCGAGAACCTCCTGCTGGATTTTGCGCTCTTGGGTAACATCCGTAACATTAGCAAGGAAGAATTTCCTATCCCCCCGCTGGATGATGTTGATATTTATTTTAACGAGGATGGAACCCCCGTCTTTCTTGATATAATATTTTTCGCATTCAAGGGTTGATATCTCCCCTTCCTTCAATTTCTTTATGTCGCCGGCAATAGAGGCTATTTCCTCCGGAAACATAAAATCAACGAGATTTTTCTTTAAGATTTCTTTGGAAGTATACCCCAACATTGAGGTAAAGGTATCATTGGCATCCACGAGGTTGTAATCCATATCCGTTACGGAAACCCCCAAAGGGTTATTCCTGAATATGGACTCGAAGTTCGCGCGGGTTTGCCTCACTTTCATTTCCTGCTTCAAGAGCGGTGATATATCCTTCACCGTCATAAGAAGGTGGAGCCCGGTCTCCAACCTTACAGGTTGGAAGGTAGCATTTACGGTAAATTCCTCTCCCGATATCTTGGCACAGGAGAAGGTATAATTACACCTTTCCCCCGTCCTCATCATCTCCCTGATATGATCAAAGAAATCATCCCTTTTCTCCATTCCCTCGGGACCTTCCAAAACCATGGAAAAAATATCCATTTCGCCGGGTGATACATTTTCAACCCCTAGGATATCCCGCATGGCGGCATTCAGGCTTTTCACCTTTTGGTTTACCATATCGAAAACCAAAATCCCGTCAAAGGAATTATCCACCAAACCCGTATACAAGCGTTTTTGCTCATCCAAGAGAACTTTTGTTTTCTTGATGGCGTGGATATCGATAAAATTCAAGGCAATACCTTTCAACGCCCCTTCGGCATCCTTATCGGGTAACACACGTAGAAGGAACCATTTGCCCTCATCGTCCTTGATTTCTTTTTGCTCCAGTTTCCCGCTTTCCATGACCCTTTTCAGGGAACCATCAAAATCAGGGTCCTTGAATTTGAGACGGAGCTCATTAAAAGGTCTGCCTATATCGGATTCCCTAACGGAAACAAGGTTCGTTGCATTCTTGGTGAATTGCCGGATATTAAAATCCATATCCAAAAAAACCATCCCAATCTCTGTACTTTGAAGAAGGTGGTTGATATCATTTTCCGCCTCCCTTAATTGTTGGATGGTATCTTGGTATTCCGAATTTATGTTTTGTAATTCCTCGTTTACGGATAGGTACTCCTCATTGGAACTTTGTAATTCCTCATTGGATGCCATGAGGTTTTGATTGGTTCCTTCCAGCTCGGAAATGGTTTTCCTTAGATCACTCTCCGCTTGCTCCAAACTTGCCTGTAGCGAGTCTATGATGGATTCATTTAGCCCTGAGGCACCTTTAAAATCATGCTTCCCCCCTTGGGGATTCCCATTGATAAGAATTGCATAATATACTCCTTGTGAAGGATAGGGTAATTTCCCTTTTTTCAGGCAAATGTCCAAAATTAAGTCCTCACCATCGGTGGAAGTGAACTCTAAATTGGAATAGGTAATGGAATCCGTTTCTTGCCTTAGTTTGGCTAAACCGGTTCGGAAAGTCGCTTTTAAACTACCGGACACCTTTTCCAGCAAGGAAGCTTTTCTCGTATAATCCTCCGGAACTGAAATGTAGCGATAGGCGGATTCCGTAGCGTAAAGGATTTCAATGCTTTCATTTACGATAATGGCGGCAGGTAAAACTTCCGTATCCAATATCTTCCGGAACATTTCCCCTGTTTCAGCGGATACGTCCTGTTCCTTGGATAAATGGGGAATATTGGGAATCACCATTCTTGAGCCCGTGGATTCACCGGATTTACTCTTCAGGATTTTCCGGTAAATCTTATTCCTTACACTATAAGTTTCAAAACCCGTAGAAGTAGCATTGATTGACTCGCTTCTTCCCAAAACCAGATAACCACTAAAATTCAGGGAGAAATTGAAGCCGTTAACTACTCTTTGTTGCCCTCTCTTCTGTAAGTAGATGAGTAAATTACGGCAACTAATCAAATCCATTTTCCCAAACGGGGGATGATTCAGTATATCGTGATAGGTAAAAAATATTATCTCCTTTAGTCGATTGGAAACCTTGTATTGATTCCCGACTTTCCGAAAGTACTTCCTAAGGTAAATTTCCGGTAAGGATTCCATTTCACGTTCGGTGTAAACGCCTTTACGCGCTTTTTCCACCATGGACTCCTTTACGTCCGAGGCTATCAATTTTATGGAAACGGATGAATTCGCTTTTTTTCTTGCCTCTTCAAACAAGATTGCTAAACTGTAGACTTCCTGCCCCGTTCCACAGCCCGGAACCCAAACACGGATTTCCTCCCCGCTTGTACTTTTCCTAAAAATTATCTTGGGAATAATATTCTCCCTCAAATCCTCGAAAACCTCATAATCCCTGAAGAAGGAAGTCACCGTAACGAGTAGCTCTTGAGCAAGATCATGGGCTTCCTCGTTCTCGGGATTATCCAAAAAATCGAAGTATTCACGGTAAGAGGAAAAACCGAACGCTTGGATTCTTCTTTCCAATCTTCGCTCCAGGGTAGAAAGCTTGTAATCCGAAAAATCCAAAGGGGTTCTCTCCTCCAGTAACCTTAAAATTGCGGATAGCTTTCCCTCGTCAAGATTCATTCCGTTAAGATAATCCCAAATACTTAAAAATTCAATGTATCAATCCGTGATAAAACAACAGGTTATTCGCTTAAACTCAGATATTCGAAAAAACTCTGTTTAATGAAAGACAATAGTCCAAATGAAAATCCATTTGCGACATGCAAAAAGGTAAAATGCAGTACCTTGTTAATGCTCCGATTCATTTACATCCATCCAATGTAAATTATCCCTGATGATTTATTCAGGCATGAAGTAATTTAGATAGACTTGAAGCGACGAACCATGAAGATTTACTTTAAAACCCTAGTACTCACTCTGCTTCTTTCCGTTCCTTTTTTGGGATTGAAAGCCCAAGTAGTTATCAACGAGTTTTCAGCCGCTAATTATGATGATCACTTGGATAATTACGGCGAATACGAGGATTGGATTGAGCTATACAATACCAGCCCGAATCCGGTTGACCTTTCCGGTTATTTTTTGAGCGACAGACTCACCAATCCGGACAAGTGGCAAATCCCGGCAGGGGTTACCATTCAAGGAAACGGATATCTCGTAATTTATTGCGATGATAGAAACGAGGTAGCCGGTGGCTTCATCCACTCCAATTTCAAGCTTACGCAAACCAAGGTAAATGAGGCGGTCGTATTCTCCGATCCTTCCTTGGTCATGATTGATTCTAACCCAATCGATGATGCCTGTCAAAAAAACCATTCTTGGGCAAGGCAAACCGACGGGACAGGCGATTGGGGTATCGCCGAAAACCCGTCCCCGGGAAGTGCCAATACCAATGTAAAAAACAATTACGCCGGTAAACCCGTCTTAAGTCCCGCACCGGGCTTATTCGCCGGTTCGGTAAACGTAACAATGGATGATTCAGACCCGTCTATAACCATCAGATATACAACGGACGGTTCGGAACCTACTCAATTCTCCCAATTGTATACGGGTCCTTTCAGCTTATTCAATACCACGGTAATAAGGGCAAAAGCCTTCAGCGATAACCCTGAGGTTCCGCCAAGTTTTGTGGAAACAAATACTTATTTCGTTGGGGATTCCCACACGCTTCCCGTGATATCCGTTTCCGGTGATGAATTGGGTGACCTCCTTGGTGGTTCCTATATTGATCCTCAAGGATCATTCGAATGGTTTGACGCAAACCAAGTACTCATTGATGAAGCGGAAGGAGAATATAATAAGCACGGAAACGACTCTTGGGCATATAGCCAAAGAGGTATTGACTGGATTACCCGTGATCAATTCGGGCATACCTATGCCATTCAAGATCAAATCTTCGAGAACAAATCCCGTACGGAATTCCAACGCCTCATCCTTAAAGCAGCGGCAAATGATAACTACCCCTTTGAGTGGGGCGGCGCGCACATCCGGGATTCCTACGTCCACCAACTCTCCCAAAATGCGGGGATGCACATGGATGAAAGAACTACCCGCCCCGTTATCCTTTACGTAAACGGGCAGTATTGGGGTGTTTACGATGTTCGTGAAAAAGTGGATGATAATGATTTCACGCAGTACTATTACAACCAAGGAAGGAAATGGATTGATTTCATCAAGACTTGGGGTGGTACTTGGGCGGAATACGGTACCATGGATGATTGGTTCCCCTTGCATGATTTTATCGTAAACAACGACATGGCGAATCAAGCCAATTACGACTACGTTACCTCCGAGTTGAACGTGGAAAGCTTAGTGGATTACATCATCCTGAATACACATGTAGTATGTATGGACTGGTTGAATTGGAATACGGCTTGGTGGCGTGGCAGAAACCCTGACGGTCAAGCCCAACGCTGGCGCTACGCCCTTTGGGACATGGATGCGACCTTTGGACATTATATTAATTACACCGGTATTCCGGATGAAAGCCCTAATGCCGATCCTTGCGATCCGGAAGAATTGGATTCATTCGGAGATCCTGAAGGTCATACCGAAATGCTTGAGGCATTATTCGCTAATGAGGACTTCAGCAATATGTACGTAAACCGTTACGCGGATTTGAACAACTCCTACTTCACTTGCGATTACATGATTGGTCTTTTGGATGATATGATCGCGGAAATAGAACCGGAAATGCCACGCCAAATCCAAAGATGGGGCGGTTCCATGACGGAATGGCAAAACAACGTACAAGACCTTCGTGACTTTATCCTCACGCGTTGTACCGTTATTGACCAAGGTATCGTTGATTGTTATGACGTAACGGGACCTTTTGAAATCACGGTGAATATTGAACCACTTGGCTCCCCCAACACGGTATTCGTAAACACCTTTACGCCACCTAGTTTCCCCTTTACGGGTGATTACTTCGGTGATACGAATATGGATTTAATAGCACAACCCGCCGCGGGATGGTCCTTCGATTATTGGGAAGTGGCAAACCATACCTTCACGCCGGATCAGTTCGCGGAAGCCATTGAGATTGCTATTGAAATGGATGATGTCATCACGGCTTACTTCGTACCCGGCACACCGGGTGCGGGTATTGAATTCTATAATGGTTGTGAAGGAGACGGATATTCCGTAAACGTAAACGGTACCATGTACAACGAAGCAATGCCTTCAGGTACGGAAACCATCGTAGGCGGTGCTTGGACCGGCGCTGATTCTACGGTTACCGTAAACTTGGTATTCAATCCTCCCGCACAAGGAAATGAAACGTACAATGGTACGGAAGGTGACGGATACTCCGTAAACGTAAACGGCACCGTTTACGACGAAGGAATGCCGATGGGAACCGAAACCATCATCGGCGGTTCTTGGGCAGGATGTGATTCCATCGTAACCGTTAATCTTATTTTCAACCCACCCGGTCAAGGACTGGTTACTTATGAAGGTTGTGAAGGAGACGGATATAACACCGTTGTAAACGGCACCTTATATGACGAGAATAATCCTACGGGTACGGAAACATTAGTAGGAGGTACTTGGAACGGTTTGGATTCCGTCGTTAATATTAATCTTACGTATTTACCAAATACAACGGGCTCCGTGAATTATTCCGGAAATGTAGGCGACGGGTATTCCGTCACCGTGAACGGTACGGTATACAATGAATTGAACCCGACGGGTACGGAAACCATCCCTAACTACTACGGTTGCGATAGTTTGATTACAATTAATCTCGTCTTTGACGCGGGTTGCTTCCCGCCCACCAACTTTAGTGCTGACGTAGATTACACAACCGTGCTGATGACCTGGGACGGCCCGGCGGATGCCTTGTATTATGAAATCCGCTACCGCCCGAATTGGTCCACGACTTGGTATACTACTACCCAAACCACACCGAACTATAACGTATTCGGATTAACGCCTTGCTCCGATTATTACGTGGAAATAAAAGCCATTTGCCTCGGTGGAGAAAGCCCCGTAGCCAACTTTGTATTTTCCTCGGGTTGCGTTACGGGATTGGAGGAAACGGAGAACGGGTTATTGGACTTGAATCTTTTCCCGAATCCTTTCAATAATGAGCTGACCTTGGATATCATCCTTACGGAAACAAGGGAGGTAAGCCTTGATGTCTTCGATATGCAGGGAAGGCAATTAAGCCAAAACATTTACGGCAATTTGGGCAGCGGAAACCACAAGCTGCAAGTGGATGCCGCTAACCTTGCCCAAGGCGTTTATATCGCTAGGATAAATGTAGGC
>JAHDDF010000118.1:0-574 GCA_020629475.1 Saprospiraceae bacterium | reverse complement strand
AAGGAAATCGTGAAGATGTAATATCCTTTACGGAATATTCGGAATCGAAAGAGGCTACCTTGAATAATCAAGGTAGCCTCTTTCGATTCCGAACAAAAAAAGCCTGCCGAGGAATCCCCCGACAGGCAACGTCAAAATCCTTGTATTTCTAACAACAAGGAAGGTCACAACATCCGCTACCGAAAAGGCAGCAGATTGAAAAAATTAACGGTAGCATAAGCGTCCGAATTTAAGTGAAACAATATCCATCGTAAAATTACGATGGATATTGTCAAAAAAATATTTTAACAACAATTGGTACAAGTCAAAACACCACCAAGCCCCATAAGCATATCCGTACAGGCTTCCGAATTCACGCAGTAGCAGCGGTGGACACCATCTATCTCGCCCTTTATGATTCCGGCGTTTTTCATCGCCTTCAAATGTTGGCTTACGGTGGATTGGGACAAAGGCAATTCCTCTACGATATCACCACAAAAGCAGGTTCCTTTTTTAACAAGGAATTCAAGGATGGCAATGCGTGCGGGATGCGCCAATGCCTTTGCCATCGACGCTAAACGCTGCTGCCGTTCCG
>JAHDDF010000117.1:1838-11319 GCA_020629475.1 Saprospiraceae bacterium | reverse complement strand
AATTCTTCATTGTCAATTCTTCATTCTTATGCTAGTTCCCTAAACAAGGCTATCATCATTAGAATTAACCCTACAAGTAAGACGATTCCGGCTACCCATCTGATACCGGCAATAGGAATGACGGCAGCGGCTAATATTCCGCCCAAAAACATGATGCCACCCGTTACGAATAATGAATTCTGAAGCAAGGAGGAAGTACCCGAAGGTGCCGCTTCGCCTCTTTTGATGGCTTTTCGCTGTTTTCTTAAATCCTTTAGCATCTTACGGGCGTCCTTGAAAGTGAAACGCTCCTTGGATACCTCCTTGGAAAGACTCTCCGTTGTCGTTGCGTCCTTAGCCGTTGAAACCGCGGCTTGGGCATGGGGTGAAAAGAAAAGGAAGAGAGGGAGAAGAAGAGCTAGAAATGCAACTTTTTTCATAGGATTGGTCATTACGTATTGATTATTCTGAACGATTGCTTAATCTACGGAACTATGTTAAAGAGTTCAAGGATTCACGATTTCAATTTAGATATACTCTTAACTCTTCACTCTTTCACTATTTCCCCGTTCACTATTAACTTTACCTCATTAGCACTTTATTATGGCACGACTACTTTTTTTTCTTCTTCTTTTACCAATGGTTTCCTTCGCCCAGAAGGATTTTTATACATCCAGATTTGATTTTAACGAAGCGGATACCTTGAGGGGGGCATTGAACAAGACCCGTACTTGCTACGATGTCCTTCATTATAAACTAGATATTTCCGTTTTCCCTGAAAGTAAATCTTTGGCGGGTTACGTGGATATGAAATTCAGGGCGACCGAGGATTTCCTAACGCTCCAGATGGATTTGTTCGAGAATATGCAAATCGATAAAATCGTTTTTCCGGCCAGGGATAATCGCGAGTTGGCATTTAAAAGACGATTTAATGCTTTTTTCGTGAATTTAGGGGAGAAGCTTGAAAAAGGATCGGTGGAAACCATTCGCATTTATTACTCCGGTAAACCGGTAGAAGCTAAAAATGCGCCTTGGGATGGAGGTTTCGTTTGGAGTCAGGATGAAAAGGAAAGAACCTGGATTGGCGTGGCTTGTGAGGGAGACGGTGCCAGCCTTTGGTGGCCCAATAAGGACCACCTATCCGATGAGCCTGAGAGCATGGATATCTCCATTGCCGTACCCAATCATTTGATGTGTATCGCCAATGGAAGACTGGTGGGTTCGGAAGACATGAAGGATGACTTCAAGAAATTCCACTGGGAAGTAGCCTATCCCATTAATAATTACAACGTCTCCATAAATATCGCGCATTACGCTCATTTTTCGGATACCTATACCGCCCAAGATGGTGAGGAGTTGAATTTGGATTACTACGTCTTGGATTACAACCTCGAAAAAGCAAAAGAGCATTTCAAGCAGGTGGATATCGTTTTGGAATCCTTTGAGCATTACTTCGGGAAATACCCCTTTTGGAAAGATGGTTTTGCCTTGATTGAAACGCCCTATTTGGGGATGGAACACCAATCGGGTATCGCCTACGGAAACCAATATATGCGGGGTTATCTAGGCGGAATGATTCCAAGGGATATGGATTGGGATTATATCATCGTTCACGAAACGGGGCATGAGTATTTCGGGAATAGTATTTCCTGTAATGACCATGCTGAAATGTGGCTACATGAGTCATTTACGACATACATGGAAGCATTGTTCGTGGAATATACCATGTCCTTCAAGGATGCCGTGAGGTACTTGAAGTCACAGCGTTATTTCATTACCAATAAGCAGCCCATTATCGGTCCCATGGACGTAAACTGGACCCAATGGAGTTCCAGTGACCATTATTACAAGGGCGCTTGGATATTACACACGCTTCGTAACAGTATCAATGATGATGAGATCTGGTGGGATTTATTAAAATCCTTCCATGAGGATAACCGCATCAAGAATTTGGATTCCGGTGCTTTTTTCAAACACGTTGAGAAAAAGACCGGAAGGAATTATGATGCCTTTTTTGAGCAATACCTGTTTTATCCCGGTTTACCGGAACTTCAGTTTAAGGTTAAAAGAAAGGGAAAGAAGATAAAATTATCCTACCGTTGGGAGGCTGATGTTCCCGGTTTCAATATGCCGGTAACATTTTTTGTAGGCGGGGAGCAGCAAAAAGTTTTTCCTACTTCAGAATGGTCCACTAAAACCATAAGTTGTAAGAAAGGGGCGGAAGTTATTTTTCCTAATGATTTATTCCTAGTGGAGGTAAATCAGAATCAGTAACCCTTTCAGGTGAACCATCAAGGTAAGCCTTGATTTCGTTTTTATTCATGTTGAGGTACTTGTCCCCGTCCAGCAAATCAAGGATAGAGGTTAAGTTCTCCCTGTTTACGGCTGAGCGCAAATAAAGTAAGCGGGTAATGGCTCTACTATACCCCTCGATAATTTCAAGGACATGGTGGTTATCAAACATGGAGTCCGGTATTTGATCGAGATTTTTCCCGTCCAAGAAATTAGTGGAAGGGGAATCACTGACCAATTCCTGCATCTGGATTCGGGACTTATACTCGATGCGTCTAATCCGGCTGTCGATAATCAGCGTCAATTGCCTCATTAGGCTGTACGGACTGTTCTTCATGAGATTCGGTTTTTGAGTAACAAGGTGCAATAGGCCTAATGAGAATACCATGCCTGAAATTCAAGTACACCCAAAAAACGACCATAAAGAAGTGACAATTAAAAAAAGAAGGATATGTAAAAAGAAAGGATTGTTAATTGCTGAATAACAATAGTTTTTGAAATAAAATATAAGATATAGGATAAAAAAAATGTGTTTTCCTGACTATTTGTGACTGTCCGTTTTTAACGAGTTTTTATGAATTCAACCTCAATTCCTTCCATTTTTTCAATGGTTAGTGCATGATCTAAAGAAATATTCAAAACATGGGATTTGAATGCCAGTAAACTTTTTTCTGCCTCACTTTTAGGGATGGCGATATTCAACAATGCTTCTACGCCAAAATCTTGGGAAACAATCCGGATTCCCGCTTTTTTGACCGCACCCATAATTGAACTCATCTTTCCGTAATCGAAGGAAATAGTATAGTGATTTTCAATGGTTTTTACTAGAAATTCTTGTTCCTCCAAGGCTTCCGCCGTACAAGTTTTGTAGGCATGAATCAAACCCGGGATGCCTAATTTTGTTCCCCCGAAATATCTTACGACGGCTACGAGGGTATCCGTCAAGCCTTTGCTATCGATTTGACCAAGAATGGGTCTTCCCGCGGAACCGGATGGTTCCCCGTCATCATTTGCCCTGTAGGTATTGCCGTCCGTGCCTAAGCGGTAAGCGTAGCAAACGTGTCTTGATTTAGGGTGTTCCTTACGGACCTCCTCCAAGGATGCCTTGATGTCTTCCTCCGTTGAAACAGGGAAGGCGTAAGCAATGAATTTGCTTCCTTTTTCACGGTATAAACCTTCCGATTTTCCCGGAAGGGTGAGGTACTGATCCTCCGTCATTATAATTTCTTTTCCAACCAATCCATGGCGTAGGAGAATACTTGATCCTGTTCGGGTTCATTGTGGATTTCATGATAGAAACCGTCCCAAACCTTTAGGCTGACGTCACCGCTTACCCTGGAATGGAATGCCTCGGAGGCAGGGCGTGAGGTTACCTTATCGTCACCGCCATGCATGATGAGTGTAGGTAAAGGCAACTCTCCCGAATAAGTATTTAATCTATCAGCGGAATCCAACATGGCGGTACCGGTAGCGGCGGTTACTAAATCATGAACCAACGGATCCTCCACGTATTTCTTAACCACCTCAGGATCATGTGAAATATGGTTGGCGTCCAGCTGGTTCTTGTTGGTAAATTTGGGATAAACGCTTTTCATCACCTTCCCCAGCGCTACCAAGAATCCGGGAGGGTTAAAGGCGAGTTGAATCCAAGGACCCGTCACCACCACAGCCTTAGCTTCAGGCTTCCTTTCAATGATATGGCTTAACACCAAATTGCCGCCTTGGCTATGTCCCCAAATCACCACGGGAATGCCCGGGTAAACTTTCCGGGTTTCATCCAGGAGAATATCGATCTCATCCAAGTAGGCGGAGTAGGAGGGAGTATGCCCTCGTTTTCCGCCGGATTGACCGTGGCCACGTCTATCATAAGCGACTACGGAAAATCCTTTTTCCCCGAACCAAGCCGCCAAGTGGTTATACCGATCGGCATGCTCGCCAAAACCATGTACCAAGGCAATTACCGCTCTAGGGTTTTCCTTTTTCCAATGGATACCGTGGAGTTTGATGCCGTCCGAGGTGATTCTTTCGTAAGTCAACTTCGCCATGAGGGAATTTTTTTGCAATATATAAAAAAGCCCGAAGGGACAATTCCTTCGGGCTTTGATTGAGGATGATTTACATCTAACGGATTCTTTTCCCGTCGCTAAACTCAGCGATTTTAGCGGTTGGGAATCTTGGGGAAAGGACTTTCTCCAAGAAGGAGAGGGCATCCTTTTCGGAATCAAAACCGGCAATGAAATATGCGTAATCACCATTGCTTAGCTTATCCATTTTTACGTTTCCGTATTGTCTAAAGATGCTGTGATCCTCGGATAGCTCAACGGAACTCGTAAAGAATTGAATCATATGTCCTGAAAAACCCGTTGGGATTTGCTTTGCCTTATACATGGAGGACGTGCTTTCGGTAGTAGGAGCCGCTTCTACAACGTCTTCCTCAACTATTTCAACTACCTCCTCTACGACTTCCTCGCCAAAAGCACCCGTATTTTCGCCACGCAATGATGCGGAACCTCCACCGGTGTTAGGTGTTTCCGGCTGCACTTTAGGCTCCTCGTAAACGGGTTTTTCAACCGGTGTACTTGGTGGGGTATATGGTTTTGCATCAGGTGGAAGTTTATCACCTTCTTGAACCTCGATTACTTCGGAATCATCCCAAGAGAAGTTGGATAATTTCTCATCAAAAATGATTTCACGAAGGTATTTTCCTTCATACGGATCATCATCCGTATATCCGATTACCTTGATTTCCGTACGACGGTTCTGCTCATGTTCCGGGTCGGAACATTCAACACCATTGGTACAACGATTGATGATTTCCGTTTCACCATAACCCCTCGCCTTGATACGGGTAGCCGGAATCCCTCCTTGATTCATGATATAGGATACGGCTGATTGCGCACGTTTTTGGGAAAGTTCACGGTTGTATTCATCCCTTCCCCTTGAGTCTGTATGGGAACCCAACTCAACGATAAGCGTAGGATTGGCTTTCATCATTACGATAACCTTATCCAATTCCACTGCCGCATCGGGACGAATATCCCACTTGTTGTAATCGTAATAGATATTCTCGATTTTCATGGCGCGATCCAAGCGGATACGCTCCAATTCCACGTTCGCTAAAAGGGAACCCATGGTGTTCCCTTCCGTTAAGTTATCGGATACGTTAGGTCTCACGTTCCCGATTCCCTCGAAGCAAAGGATACAACCGTCCACGTTTACGAAGGCTTCCATCCTTTTGGTGAAAAAGCCTCTACGACGAATCATAATCGTATAATGATTCCCTTGTTCAAAGGTGAATTCGAAGGCGGGATCCATATGGTTTTCAAGAACCAGTTCTTCCTTTTCTTGGGTATTATTGTAAATCTCGATCAAGGCGGAGTCAATAGCGTTATAACCATCGTTCTTTCCCCAAACGGATTCGGCCAAGGTTACGTCGAACAAGTAACCCGGTTTTCTTTTCATCTCAAGCTTAACATAAGCCTTTTCTCCCGCCTTCACCTCGGAAGCAAGAAGATTCACCTCCTTTGCTTCAAAAATGTCCTTGGTACCCTTGATACGATAGGCTTGCCCTGCGGGGACTTCAACGGAGAAAAATCCGTCGGCATTAGTACCCGTTTCCGCCTTAATGGCGTTGGAACTACTGTATACGGTAATTTTTACTTCCCTTAAAAAACCGCGGTTATCCGTTTCAAAAGCATAACCTTCAATGATGGCGTTTTGGGCAAAAGCAATATTACCCAAGAAAATAAAAGCAAAAAAGAGGAGGATTCGGTTTCCCATTATTCGTAACATTTTTCAATCAGTACAAAAACAACATTAAAGACGTGCTTTGTTGCCTAGAGGTTGTTAAGCCTTGGTTAAAGCCTATTTGCGGCACAAATTTAACCCAAAAATGATATTTCGCTAGGATTCTAGACCCTACAATTTTTAAGAAGGATGCAACCCATGAGGGAATTTTCCCCTCTTAACTCCGTATTCAACACATGCAAAATATTTACCATGAAACAACTTTTATTGATTTTAACCCTATTTCTCTCCGTTCAATCTTTTGCCCAAAAACAATCCCTTGATCCCGGTTTTGACATGGCTACTTTCATGGAATTATCCGCCGAGGCTGAATGGCTCTGTTTTTATGACAAAGTGGCTTGGATAAGTACGGATGAGGTAATGAAACTTCCCAAGGAAAAACTTACCGGATTGGGCGCGGAATGGTTTTGTTTACCGGATAAGGACGACAACTGGCATGCTTTCTACGGTAAATTCGAGGAAGGAAAGTACAATGCGGGTGTCCACGTGGAATTCGATGAGGAAGGCAAACCGTTTATATCGGAAAAAACATATGACCAAACGACCCTCAACCTTTATGCCCAAGCCTTGAAAACCGCAGGTAATACATTTCATGATGAAGTCGGGGATTGGGGAATAAGATTCAACCAATACATTCGACAGGAAGAGGATGAAACGTTTAAAATATGGTTCTTACCCGCCTTTCAACCCGATGGGACCGCGGTCTACGGCGCCGAATATATTTATTCCGTTTCCAAGGACGGGAAGGAATTATTGAACAAGGAAAGTAAAGTACTTGATGACCTGTTAGGTTACCGCGACATTGTCAAATTAGAGGAAGTGGAATTGAACTATACCCAATTTGACGAACCCACTCTTATGGGAGTATTTTTCGTGATGTACTATCAGCCCTATGTCGATAAAATTTACCTGTATTACGGAAAGGGAATGAGTACACTGGTAGGCGATGACCAAAGTGTTTCTTGGATTCATATACCCAAAGAAACAGCGACTCAAGAAGAGAAAAAGGAGAAACCCAAAAAGAAAAGGAAGAAGAAAAAGAAATAAGCTCAAACGCCCTCGATAAAAAATGGTTTTAGCATTTTTACGAACCCATCCGGGCAAGTTTAAATGGTTGAATCATGGACGTATTATTTAAGCCAAGGGAGAAGCATCCTTTCCTCCTAAAGGAAATTCGACAAAACGGGAATGAATGCTTGGTAGAATCCGAAAACGGGGTTTTGCTAAAAATCATTTTCCTTTCCAAGGAGATTGTACGGTTTAGATATGCTTTGGTAGGCTATTTTCGTCGGGATTTCTCTTATGCCGTTGTAGAGGATCATGGTCTTGAATCCGTAGAACCGGAATTAAAGGAATCCTCCGAGGCTTGGTTGTTGTCCACGGATGCCATTATCGTTTCCGTTTCCAAAAAGGACTTAAAAATCGGGATATATGATGCCTATGGCAAACCCATATGTATGGAGGAAAAGGGCTTCCATTGGGAACCTAACGATGAGTACGGCGGACATCAAGTCAGGGTAAGTAAACACGCGCCAAAAGGCAAGGCATTTTTTGGCTTGGGCGACAAGGCATTTGACCTAAATTATAGGGGTAAGAAACTATCCAATTGGGGTTTTGATGCCTTTGGTTTTGATAAGGATCAGGATCCTTTATACAAGAACATCAACTTCTTTTACGGGCTTTACCAAGGTACCGCCTACGGTATTTTCTTTGATAACACCTTCAAGACTGAGTTCGATTTCGGTGTGGAACGTTTCGAGGGCGCTACTTTTGGTGCCCCTTCCGGGGAAATGGACTACTATTTCATTGCCGGTCCGGAAATGGTTAATGTTTGTGAAAGATATACCCGCCTTACCGGACTCCCTGAAATGCCCCCGATTTGGGCATTGGGTTACCACCAATGCAAATGGTCTTACTATCCGGAATCAGAGGTAAGGGATATCGTAAATCAAATGCGGGAACACAAGATCCCCTTCGATGCCATTTACTTGGATATCCATTACATGGACGGCTACCGTTGTTTCACTTGGGATCCTGAATTGTTCCCGGAACCCAAGAAGATGATTGCCGATTTCAAGGAACAAGGTGTCAAAACCGTTGTCATGATTGATCCGGGCATTAAGGTTGATCCGGATTATTTTGTGTACAAGGAGGCGATGGAAAACGACTATTTCTGTAAAAGACAAGACGGTGATTTAGCCGTTGGTACCGTTTGGCCCGGCCCTTGCCATTTTCCCGATTTTACCCGGCAGGACGTCCGTGATTGGTGGGCAGGATTATACAAGGAATTCATGGTGGATTTACAAGTGGACGGCGTTTGGAACGATATGAACGAACCCGCTACTTTTGATGATGAAACCAAGACCCTTCCCATGGATGTCCGCTTCGATTATGACGGTGATCCTTGTAGTTTAAGGAAAGCCCATAATATCTATGCACTTCAAATGATCCGGGCTTCATCCAAAGGCTTGAAACAAGCGCAACCCGATAAACGCCCCTTATTGATTACACGTTCCGGTTACGGTGGATTACAACGTTACGCCTGCGTATGGACGGGTGATAACCTAGCTACTTGGGAACATTTGGAAGTGGCGAATTTACAATGCTTGAATCTTGCCATTTCAGGTGTGTCTTTTACAGGGACTGATATCGGCGGATTCATGGGGCATCCTACGGGATGGCTCTTTGACAGATGGATGCAAAACGCCGTTTTCCATCCTTTCTTTAGGACGCATTCCTCAGGGGATCACGGTGATCAAGAACCTTGGTCTTTCGGGACGGAAGTATTGGATTCCGTGCGGAATTCCATTGAATTAAGGTATCGACTGTTACCGGTGTTGTACACCGCGTTTTACAAGTACCACAATCAAGGAACACCCATTCTTCAACCCTTGGTTTTCTTGGCACAAGGGGAGAAGTCCACCTCCTATAGAAGTGATGAATTCCTGTTCGGGGAACACCTTTTTGTCGTTCCGATTTTGAAGGAGCATTGTACCAAAGTAAGGGCATATTTCCCCAAGGGAGTTTGGTATGATTACCACACGGGTGAACGCTTGGAAGTACAAGGGGAAACGTCCATAAACGTATCGGAATCTCACGTCCCTCTTTTCGCGAGAGCGGGTTCAGTAATTCCCAATTATCCTTTGATGGAATATACCGGTGAAAGGAAAATTGAAACGGTTACCTTGAAAATCTTCCACAAGGAAGGGGAGGAGGATTCCCATTTTTACCATGATGAAGGAAACGGTTATGCCTTTGAAAACGGCGGATACCGAATGGTAAAATTCTCCTTGGAAGGAACGTCTGATTCCTTGGAAATCAAACAAGAAATCCAAGGGGATTACAAGGGGGATTTGGTAAACTATAAATTGGATTTACACTTGCCAAAAGCAGCAAAAGCCAT
>JAHDDF010000117.1:0-1828 GCA_020629475.1 Saprospiraceae bacterium | reverse complement strand
CGAAAATGGGTTTGGAAGATGCCGTTTCCGCAAACTTTAAAATATTGAAAATCGAGTTTTAATAGGAGTCTTTGGAAGTGGAATCCCGCTCTTCAAAAATCACGAATTCCTCCGGGTTCTTCCGGATGTACTCCTCTAATTTCTTGTAATAAAGATCGTGGTTTTTGATGTAGTCGTTTCTGGACCTCTTTTCGTAATCCTTCATTTGTTGGATACGTTCAGTGCTCTTGGGTGAGCCTTTTCTATTTGAAGCGATTTGCTTCAAGTCGCCATACAATTCCCCTTCGTTTCCGATAATCTTATGGATGTTTTGCAGGGATTTTACCTCATCCCCGCCATTTAATTTAAAAAAAGGCTCAACGGTTCCTTCGGTTAAGCCCTCGTCCAATTTACGGAAGGTGAACAGGGATTTTTGCCCTTGGGTCAACATAGGCATTAGGAGGGAATCGTTTTGGTCATTATCGAAGTACTCCGAATAAATGGGACGAATAAGCATTCTCTCCAATTCCGCACCGTGTAATTCATGAAATTCCGCTTGGGTCATCTTTGCCCTCAGATCCGCATAGGGGACGTTTTCCCCATCCGGTTCCATCCTAACGTATTGCGTAGGCATGGTGTCATTGGATAGGGTATCAACAACTTCTACCGTCGGATTCGGTGCAGGAGGTGGTAACACCTCCTGCTTGTTCTTTTTGCAGGAAGTCATCGCCAAAAGGCAAAGAATCAATATGGGAATGAGTTTTCTCAATTCTTATCCACCCGTTTTAGGTCCAATAAATTCAAGGCGTTTTTGGAGATGCCATTGATGTTATCCTGAACAAAAACCGCCGTTTCATCATAAAACAAGAAAACGACCGGTGCCTGCTCTATCAGGATTTTCTCCATGTCCTTGTATTGTTGATAACGCTTTTCGTCATCGTTTTCGTTTAAGGACGCCTCATAAAGCTTATCGAATTCCGCGTTTTTGAATTGCGTATAATTCGGTGGTGCGGGATTTTTCCCGTAGAAACAAGTTAAGAAACTTTCACCATCCGGATAATCGGCAATCCAAGAAGCCCTGAAAAAATCGGCGCTTCCGGCTCTTACCTTTTCCCGTAGGGTAGCGGATTCCAAGGTTTCCACTTGTACGTTGATACCTATTTCCTTCCATTGCCTTGCCATAAAAGTGCAAAGGTCTTGGTAGCCGTTGGTGGTGTATAATGTTATTTCAGGAAGCCCTTCACCGTTAGGGTAACCGGCTGCTTGTAATAATTGCTTTGCCAATGCGGGATTGTATTCGTAACCCTTGATGCTTGGATCATAAGAAGGTAAACCGAAGGGCGTGAAGCCGGAATCCGCGGGTTTCCCAACGTTGTTCCTGAGTTGCTTCATCATCAAGGCACGGTCGAAACCATAGTTTAATGCCTGCCGGATTTGCTTCTTCCTAATCGGAT
The DNA here is from genome assembly GCA_020629475.1 of Saprospiraceae bacterium. GTDB lineage: Bacteria > Bacteroidota > Bacteroidia > Chitinophagales > Saprospiraceae > JAHDCE01. Next base: position 395 of record JAHDDF010000117.1, on the reverse strand, counting down.
TATCCTCCTTGGATACGTTGATGCCTAAGTATTCGGAATTGAGGAAAGGTGTTTTGATAAACTTGACTTTTCCGTTCCAAGCATCTTTCAATTCCCCATTGTCCGTAAGGAGTTCATTGGCAAAACTGGATTCCAAACCGGATAGGTAATCCAATTTCCCTTGCTTGAATTCAAGGAATGCCGTTTTCCGGTCCCCGATAAAGGAGATTTTTACACCGTCTAATTTAGGTAATCCCGCTTCAAAATAATTGTCGTTTTTCTCTAGGAAAAGCGCTTGCCCCTCTAGCCAATTTTTCATTTTGAAAGGACCGGTTCCAACCGGGTTCTTCCTGAAATCAGCACCGTATTTTTCAATGGCTTACTTGGGTACAACCGAGCAGTATTGCATGGTAAGA
>JAHDDF010000116.1 GCA_020629475.1 Saprospiraceae bacterium | reverse complement strand
TCCTTGATTTTCTCCTTGGGGGCAACCAACCAAAAAAGCCCTACGGCACCGGTTACCCGAAGAACCACTAAACCCAAGGGTTCAATGAATTCCGGCGTAACGACTTTCCCTATGGTATAATTGGCGCTATAAATAACCGATACGGTAAACATCGCGATATGCGCCAACAAGGTTTTATTCATATGATGAAGGTAAGGAAGGGTTTTTCTATTTTTAGTGATTTAGTTATAGAAAACACTAGGGGATATGAGAAGTTTTTCAGTTTTATTCATCCTTGTTTTTCCTTTCCTGCTCCAAGCCCAAATCGTCAACATCGAAAAACTGAGGACGGAGGCGGATGATGAAAAAAAATTAGCCTTGGAAATCGAATTAGGATTCGGGGTGGCAAAGAACTCCGCGGGTAGGCAATTGGACGGTTCCGCTGCCTTGAGATTGGATTATCTATTCAAGGAGAAAAATAAGTTTTTACTCCTTGGGGATTACGGGTTCTCAAGAGTTGCCATCGACGAAGGGGAAACCACTGATCTTGATAATCATAGCTTTTTACACTTTAGATATACACGTGAGATTACGCCACTGCTTCATTGGGAAGCATTCACTCAAACACAAGCGAATAGAGTCGAGAACGTGGATCTTCGGTTTTTACTTGGTTCCGGCCCTAGGTTTAAAATCATCCGTAAGAAAAATGCCTACTTACACCTTGGGACAACTTATATGTACGAGTTCATGCGTGAGGAAATAGGGGAGACCGGTTCTTTTTATACCCTCAAACACCACCGATTAAGTTCATATGTTTCGGCGGTAGTCAAACTAAAGTCGGGTGCGGCATTGAGCCATGTTACCTATTACCAACCCCGATTTGATGAATGGTCGGATTTCCGTGTTTCATCCGAAACCGGGATTTCATTCACCCTTTGGAAAAAATTAAAATGGAAGTCCTATTTCTCCCTGGTGTATGATAGTTTGCCACCTGTTGGTGCAACGGAACTAAGGTATCAGTTTACCAATGGTTTGGCGTTTTCATTGTAAAACTTAGGCTCAATTAGGTAGATCTATTGCTGCGTATTTACCTAGGTGTCCCCTAAAATATTGTTATTCAGACTTTAGGCGCTAGATATTAGACGTTAGACAGTTGTTTACTAAAGTAACAAATAGCGTCCAACATCTAATGTCTAGCTGTAATGACAAATAATCTTAAGGACATTCTCTTAATTAGGCTTTTGCCTCAGGGAGGCATCCCACTATTTGAATGAGGATAGGAGAATAAATCAAGCGCCAAAGGTGCGTAGCATAAAAGCCTTTTGCCCTTAAGCAAATGTTAGTGTATCTAATGTTTTGATTTTTAAATAAATGTGCTAGATCGGATTAGTAAAAAGATTGCCTGTCAAAGCCAAAACCTAAGCTAATAATTCGGCGCCCTCAGTCCCCACTAGAGAGCCGATGGCCACCCCCATTCCGCCCATTCTTACGGCAATGGCGGTATGTTCATCCAATTTTTTGATAATGGGTTGTTTGACTGGACCAACCCCAAGAATGCCGCTCCACCACATATCAACTTCAAAAGGCGTATCGGGAAGGATAAGCTCCCGCATCATTTTAAGTAATCTTTCTTTTATGATGTCCGTGGTACCGAAATTTTCCGTGGTCTCCGCTTTAGGTGATAGGTTCCGTCCTCCACCAAAAAGGATGCGGTTATCACCGGCGTCCCTGAAATAATAATAGCCTTGATCATAGTGGAAAGTACCCTTTACCTTCAGCCCCGGAATGGGCTTGGTAATCAGTACTTGATTCCTTGCGGGTTGAAGGCTGGCTTCACCCGTAAATGTAGATGCGAACCCGTTAGTGGCAATCAGAAGCTTGGCGGTTCTGATTTGCCTTCCGTCCGAACATTCCAAAGACAATCCATTGCTTGAATTCTCTATGCCTATTATATGTGCACCGTTAAAAATGGAAATGTTTATGTCCTTGGCTTTATAAATTAATGCCGCCATCATGGAACCCGTATCGATATGTCCCTCGGCATTGTTTAAAATCATTTTCTCCGCGCCTGAGATACCGAAAGCTGAAATCATATTGGATGTGTCGGAATAGGGCTTTCTACCGATAATGCCTTGGAGTTTTTCATTGAAATAAGGCATCTTTTCCATACAGGTATGGTATAATTCTTTATCCTTTTCAAGAAAAATTTCAAATCCGCCACATTCATTATAACGGAGTCTGTCACCGGTTAATGCCATCAATCGTTGAAGCCCCTGCCAACGTTTTTCTACCAGGGCGAGCATTTCATCCTCCGTCGAATTTTCCAAGTCGTCCAATAACTCGGAAATGGAACCGAAGCAGGCAAAACCGGCGTTTCGCGTACTTGCGCCGGAAGGAAGCATACCCCTTTCCAGGATAATAATTTTAGCATTCGGGTGAAGCTCCCTTAACCTGATCGCGGCTGAAATGCCAACGATTCCTGAACCAAGGACACAAAAATCAATGCCCTTGAAAAAGGATTCACGTTCCCAATAACTTAATCCCGGAAGAAAAGACATATCGATTGTTTTTGATAACGGCAAGGTATGGAATTTGACAATGATTTTTTAAGTCTCCTTTAACCTCAACTTAGTTTGCCTTAACAGGATGCATAGTGGAAAAATATTACATTTGTATCGCATCGTTGCTTGCAATCCAACGGTGTTATCGCATTCCATCATTTAAATCGACTACGGATATGAAAAGCATGTACCTTTTTATTTTGGGATTATTCCTGACTGCTTCACTTACGGCACAAACCGGTGAATTGTTGGGACCCGATGACATGCAGAAACAACTGAACTACTATTTAGGGAACGTAAAGAAAGCCTTGGAGCCCAATGAAAACGGGGAAGTTGAACTTTATGTATACACCAATAAGAACGGGGAATACGCAAGACAGGAAGTTTGGGTAAAACCCGAGAAGGTTTATAAATTGATTGTGGCGGACTATGAGAATGACGCTACACAATTCCCAATGGAGGTATTTTTATTTCCTAATCTACAGGACCTTTACTTGAATATGTGGCAATTCACGGAAGTTCCGGCTTCCATGTCCAAGAATTTACCCAATCTTCAAAGTTTGGATCTTTCCAATACCGCTATTTCAAGTTTACCTTCTTCCTTCGGGGATTTCAAGCACTTGGAATTCTTGATTATCGCCGGGTCCAAGATGACGGATCCCGCAAAGACTAAAATCAAGGCGCTTTTACCGAAGACCACCGTTCAATAATTTGAACAAAGAAAATATTCCTTCAGGGTCGGTCGCTTATAGCGGCTGACCTTTTTTTATCTTTAATGCCAAGGGCTAAAAAAAGAAAACGCCCGAATCCAATGGATTGGGCGCTTCAAAATATCTTGAAGTGTTACTCCTTACTTGGTGAAGTCAGCGGCGTCAATTGCCGTTTTTACTACTTGTACAACGTTTTCGGAAAAGGAGAAATTGTTGGGACACCCCATTCCACGATTGCAAGAAGTCAAGCATACTCCCAAGAAGGCGATTAATGCCACGAAGGCAACGGATTTCTTCAATGATTTTTTCATGATTACCGGTTTTTTCCAAAATTAACAAAAAAGTGGGACACATGCCCCTGAACGCGTAGTAAGTCAATCTTTTAATGTCCTTGGACCGACTTAGGTTCGCGAACGTCGAAGGTAAAATCCGTCATATATGCAGTTGGTTGGTTTTGCATACCTAACGCAGTTATGACAAGGAAGTAATATCCGATTTGGAAAACTTCCATACATTTAACTTCGTTTTAACGAATGAACACATAACGCCCAAGGGCGAAACATCCTTTCTTCAACGCCGAGCGCATGAGAATTCACTTTATAGCCGTGGGAGGGAGCGTGATGCATAATCTCGCTATTGAACTAAGTACCAAAGGTCATGCCATAACCGGTTCCGATGACGAAATTTACGACCCCTCTAAAAGTAAATTAGAACGCTACGGTTTACTCCCCGAAGTATTCGGTTGGTACCCGGAAAAAAACATTAGCCCTGAGTTGGATGCCGTCGTTCTTGGTATGCATGCCCGTGCCGATAATCCGGAACTTAAGAAGGCTAATGAATTAGGCATTCCCGTTTATTCCTTTCCTGAATTCGTTTATGAACGTTCCAAGGAAAAAACACGGGTCGTGGTAGCGGGAAGCCACGGTAAAACCACCACTACTTCCATGATTATGCACGTTCTTTTGGAGTGCGGAAGGGACTTTGATTATTTAGTGGGTGCCGCCTTGGAAGGATTTGAACTCATGGTACGGTTGAGTGATGCACCCGTTATTATTATCGAAGGGGATGAATACCTTTCTTCCGCCTTGGACAGACGTTCAAAATTCTTGCACTATAAACCACATATCTCCATTCTAACGGGAATTGCTTGGGACCACGTAAATGTTTTTCCCACTTTTGAAGGGTATTTGGATACCTTCAGGCAGTACCTTCAAACGATACCGGAAGAAGGGATCCTTTTCCATTATTCCAATGATGACCATATTCCGGGAATCATCAAGGAGGGAAATCACTCCTGTAGGACCGAGGCGTATTCCGCATTGGATTTTGAAGCAGGAAAAGACGGGCTTCCCATTGTCGATTTTGAAGGACAAAAATATCCCTTGAAAGTCTTCGGTAAACACAATTTGGAAAATCTAAAAGCCGCTTATTTGGTTTGCCGCGAATTAGGCATTCCCGCTAATGAAATTCTTGATGCTTTTACCACTTTTGGCGGTGCCGCTAAGCGTTTGCAACATTTGGGCAAGGCATTTTCAACGGATATCTTCTTGGATTTTGCCCATGCACCCTCCAAGGCAAAAGCCACTACGGAAGCCGTAGCTAGCTTACACCCTCATAGAAAACTGACCGCATGCTTGGAGCTACATACTTTTTCCAGTTTAAATAAGGCATTTCATCCACAATATTCAGGGACCTTGGATAAAGCGGAACAAGCCTTCGTTTTTTACTCCGAGCATACCTTGAAGATGAAGAAACTCCCTTGGTTTACCCCGGAGGAATTAGGTGCCCAATTTAATCATCCGAATCTTAGGGTTTTTACGGATTCAAATGAATTAGAGGAAGCCCTTAGAACGGTGGACTACATGAACCGGGATCTCCTAATGATGAGCTCCGGGCATTTTGGTGGAATGGACGTCAAACAGCTTGCCGAGGATATCATTACCAAGCAAAAACCACAAGGAAACAAGGAAGTCGAATTCTTGGATATAGGTAGGATTCCTTATAAGGAAGGATGGGATTACCAATTCAAAATACATGATGCCTTAAAAGCCGTAAAGAAGTTTAACCGGGATAAATCCGAGGAGGAAGAGGCAAAGGAGGAAAGACAGGTTTTGATTTTCTGCGATCATCCCCATGTGTATACTTTGGGAAAGAGCGGCTCAATGGATAACCTCCTTTTGAACGAGGCACAGCTCAAGGATAAAGGCATTGACTTTCTACCCATAAATAGGGGAGGGGACATCACTTACCACGGGCCCGGACAAATCGTCGGGTATCCCATTTTGAACCTTGAAAATTTCTTTGCGGATATTCATAAATACGTTCGATTAATCGAGGAAACCATCATTCAGGTACTTCAGGATTACGGTATCGGAGGAATGCGGATTGAAGGGCTTTCCGGCGTTTGGCTGGAAGCGGAAGGATTCAAACCCAAGCGGAAGATTTGTGCGGTGGGTATTCATTTAAGCCGCTGGGTAACCATGCATGGTTTTGCCTTTAATGTCAATACGGATTTATCCTTGTTTAATAATATCATCCCTTGCGGAATAGCCGATGATGATAAAGCCGTTACCTCGCTTTCAAATGAACTTGGGGTTGGAGAGATGGATATGGATGAGGTCAAGGAAAAAGTTCGATTGAAATTCGGGGAATTGATGGGGATTGAATGGGTTTAGAAAGAGGTTGGTTTAAGTTATGGTAGGTTTTGGAACAACTTCTTATTTTACGTTCCTAAACCAAAATAGGATGAAAGCCAATTTACTATCGGGACTCTTGTGGTTATTTCCCTTCCTACTTATATCCCAAACCACCATCAATTACGGGGTATCCAATGCGGATTTCCCAAATCCGGAGCGTGGATTTTACTATCCCACAAATTCAAATGACGGTCCTCTCAATGCGGCTACTATCGCCAATTGGAGGAACGAGTATACGCCGTGGTTGGCATCGTATGATGTGCATAGCACCTTAATGTTCCGTTATTTCATGCTAACCGATTTTGTGTCCTCACCCATTTCAGCTGCCTACCTGACTTCCATGGGGAATGATTTCAATGCCGTTCGGCAGGGAGGTGCGAAAATCATCTTGCGGTTTTCTTATACCAATACGGTTGATTCCGGTTGCGGTAGCCCGCCATGTTCGCCTTACGGCGATGCCTCCAAGGCGCAAGTCTTGGCGCATATCGCCCAGTTAGCGCCGGTACTTCAAGCAAATTCCGATGTAATTGCCGCTGTTCAAGTGGGCTTTTTCGGTATTTGGGGAGAGAATTATTATACGGATCATTTCGGGGACGCAAGTGCGGTGGGAAGTTTGAGCGCTACCAATTGGTCGGATCGCAATGAAGTAGTCCAGGCCCTTTTGGATGCCTTACCCGATGAAAGGATGATTCAAATCAGGTACCCCCAAGCCAAGCAGAAGTTCTTATACGGAACATCCGCGTCTACGGATCCACTTGTAAGTCCACCGCTTACATCCGCTACCGCTTTTTCCGGTTCCGATGCCGCTAGAATCGGTTTCCACAATGATTGTTTTTTAGCGAGTAATACGGATTTCGGGACCTACGTTAATTATGATCCTTGGTCCGCAGCGCATACCACCATGACCCCGGAATTAAGAAGCTACAAGGACGATGATTCCGCCTTTGTGGTAGTAGGCGGGGAAACCTGCGCCGCAAACGTGGATGTATCCGGAGATGAAACCTGCGCCTCTTCCGGAGGACGGGCGGATACGGATCTTGCTTTGTTCGGCTATTCTTATTTGAATGCTTTTTATAACAATAGCGACGTCAATAATTCTTGGGACGGGGTTTGTTTGGATGATATAAAAAGAAGACTAGGCTACCGCTTTGAAATGATTTCCGGGACTTATACGGATGAAGCACAGGCAGGGCAAGTATTTTCCTTGGATTTGGATATTTACAATGATGGCTATGCCGTTCCTTTCAATCCAAGGGCTGTTGAAATTATATTAAGAAACACGATTTCCGGGGCTGAATATTTCGCTTCTTCCACGGATGATCCAAGAACATGGGCATCCGGTTTGACTACGAATTTGAACGCCGGTTTTTGTATTCCCGTAGGTATTCCCAACGGGAATTACGAGGTTCTTTTACACCTCCCTGATCCTGAGTTTTCCTTGTACGGAAATCCGGATTATTCCATTCGTTTAGCCAATACATTACCCGATAATTCCGATGTTTGGGAGGCAAGTACAGGCTATAATAAATTGGGGCATAATTTAATGATTAACGGTACTGCCGCATCACCAATTTGTACCACGGAACCACTGTTTTCCACCGACCCGGTTTTACCCGTGGAATGGCTTTCTTTTTACGGAAAACGACAAGTCGATAATTCAATATTATTACAATGGGAAGTCCTTGAATATTTAGGGACTGAATCCTATCAAATTGAAAGAAGTTTTAATGGAAATGATTTTGAATTCCTGGGAAAAATAAATGCTAGGAATAATAATTCATCAACGCCCGAAATGTATTTTCATAATGATAAATTTCTAGGGGATAGATCAGGATATTATCGAGTAAAACAAATGGATGAAAACGGATATTTTGAATATTCAAAGACCATTTTTATTTCCGGAAAAAACGAGCTTGGAATTCAAGTATTTCCCAATCCCTCTCGAGGAAATATTACCATAAAAACCCAAGGAGAAATCCAAGGGAATATTAGCATAATAAATGCCGACGGAAAAATGGTTTATTCCAAAGAAATCCAAGGAGAAAATATCAATGATATTAACCTTAATTTACCATCGGGAGTTTATACCCTCATCCTCCAATCCGGTAAATTAATAACAAGAGAAAAACTCTTAATTGTTGATAAATAGTATCTTATGTCTGGGTTGTAAATCCTGAGCTACTTCAAAATGGCTACAAAAAGGTAGAAGCCACGCTTGCTACCCAAGGTCGGAACGACCGCCGCACACAAAGCCTCGACGTTTACGTCGGGGAGACACGTGGGGAGACACGTGGGGAAAAACGTGGGGAAAAACGTGGGGACACAACGCTAGGAAAACAAAAGGAAAATGCCAAAACCAAAAACCAAGCAGGAAATATTAGATGCGAATCATTTTGAATTCGAGAAATTAATAAAAGTCGTCAATGAGAATGATCCATATTCCGAATTTCCCGAAGGAATGCTCAATAGGAATATAAGAGACGTAATCGGTCATTTATACCATTGGCACATTATGTTTTTGGATTGGTATGAAGTAGGTATGAAAGGAGAGAAACCCGATATGCCCGCGAAGGGACATACATGGAAAACCACGCCCGCATTAAATCGGGAAATTCAAGCCATGTATTCGGAAACATCTTTTGAAAAAATAATGGATGATTTCAAAGGAAGTCATAATGCAATAGAAACCATAATTCGAAGTCATTCGGAAGAAGAATTATTTACCAAAAAATTATATGGTTGGACGGGAAGTACCTCCTTGGGTTCGTATATTATTTCCGCAAGCTCGGCGCATTATCGTTGGGCTAGTAAATTGATTAAAAAATCATTGTGATGAGAATAATAAGAGCTTGTTTAAATTTTGGTCGTTATGTTGAGAAGTATCAATTTTTTGATAAATCGAGGCGAAAAAATAGGGTGATAGCAGCGCTATCAAGCCCGGTTTTTCAACGAAGAGTAATCAAAAAAGTGAGCTTCGCAGACCAATTACTAAATTTTAAACATGCTCTAAATGTACTATTCCTTATCGTAATATTTCCGCTCTTTCTGCAAGGGCAAACCTTTACCTATTATTTCGACGGAAACCCTACCGATGCGGAAGTACAAGCCCAAGGAGGAATCTGCCTAATGGGTGGCGCAACGGAAAACGATAATGCCATGCGCTGGTTTTTGGAAAGAGCAAACGGTGGCGACGTATTAATATTAAGAACCAGTGGTTCCAATGGTTATAACAGTTACTTTTTTTCCGATTTAGGCGTAAGCCTAAACTCCGTTCAAACCATCGTTTGCCATACGGCGGATGCCTCCACCGATGACTATGTTTTAAACGCCATCGAAAAAGCGGAAGCCATATGGTTTGCCGGCGGTGATCAATGGGATTACGTTTCTTTTTGGCGGGATTCACCCGTTCAAACGGCTATTAATAATGCCATCCAAAACCGGAATATCGTCATCGGTGGAACCAGTGCGGGAATGGCGATTCAAGGGGAATATTATTTTTCCGCCCAAAACGGAACCGTTACCTCCGGCCAAGCCTTGGCAAATCCCTATCACCCCAATGTAACAGTGGATAATACCCCTTTCCTCGCCAATGATATTTTGGCGAATACGATAACGGATACCCATTACGATAATCCCGACAGAAGGGGCAGACATATGACTTTCCTCGCCAGAATGATAAAGGAGTATACAATGGAACCCAAGGGAATCGCCTGTGAGGAATACACCGCCGTTTGTATCGATACCGAGGGGCAAGCCCGCGTATTCGGGGATTATCCGGAGTATGATGATTTCGCGCTTTTTCTCCGCCGTAATTGCGATTTATGGGAAGAGGAACCGGACGAATGCGAACCCGGTGAAGCATTGCAATGGGATTATTTCTTGGGAGGTGTAAAAACCTACAAGGTTCCTGGAACACCCAACGGGGATTATTCCTTCAACTTAAATGATTGGATAAATGGTACGGGCGGGGAATGGGAGCACTGGAACGTTGCAGATGGGGTGCTTAGCGTTGAATCCTCCTACGAACCCGAATGCATTATCATTGATAATGTGGATGACCCATTTAGTGAAAATGAAATTCGCGTTTCTCCGAATCCAACGCACGGGATGGTTTTTGTTGAATCGGATGCTCCTTTGGCTTCTTACCGCATTATTGACGCTCTAGGAAGAGAGGTAAAAACAGGCGAGCCACAAAATCCATTTCAATTTAACCTAGAAATGAATGAGCTTCCGAATGGACATTATTTCTTGGCACTAGAAGGAGAGGAGGGAAAGACCCTTTTCAGAAAAATCATAAAACATCATTGATGCTCCTTGCAGCGAACACCGTATTCATATAGTTTCTACCTTGGATGCGCATTTACAAAATCGAAAAACAGCCATTATGAAATCCGATAAGAAAGATCGCCGTCAATTTTTAAAAAATACCGCCCTGGCTAGCCTAGGAATAGGGCTCTTCAGTACAAGCGCAAAAGCCAAGCCTACGGATATAAAACCGCCTTTGGGTTTTTGTGATTTAACCACTCCTGATTTTTATGGTCAGGGACCCTTTTATACGGAAGGAGCTCCTTTTATTTCCGATAATAAGTTGGCTTCGGATTCCGAGCCCGGTACTAAATTGACCATCAGCGGTAGGGTTTTTAATTTGGATTGTACGGAATGGGTGCCGAATGCAGAAATGGAAGTCTGGCATGCCAATGAAGTAGGGCTTTACGATAACGAAGGTTATAACCTTCGGGGTAAGCTCCTATCCAATGAGCAAGGCTTCTATATTTTCGAAACCGTCCTTCCCGGAAAATACCAATTGCGCCCATCGCATATCCATTTCAAGATTTCCGCCCCGGGGGAGGAAACATTAACTACCCAATTATATTTTGAAGGTGATGATGATATTCCATTAGACCCGGCGGCGTCCTTGAATTCCGGTGAATTCGATGCTACGGCACGAATCATCCCCCTTACTGAAAATGCGGATGGTTCCTTGGAGGGCACTTGGGATATCGTACTTACATTGGAAACCGTTCCTGTCCGGGATATTCATTTGGATAAGGGCGTAATTTATTCCTTGGCACCCAATCCCTTTAACGAGGAACTAACCATTTCCTACGGCGTATTTCAATCCGCGAAGGTAGGCTTATCCGTATACGACGTCCAAGGAAGATTGGTTTCCGTATTGGAGGATCGTGAATTACCCGCCCAAAAATACGAAGCCGTTTGGCGCCCGGATGCCGGTCTTCCCAAAGGACATTATTTCATAGTTCTCCGCGTAAATGATCTTCAAATTTTCCACCAAAAAGTGAGTTACGTTTAGCCAATTTTCAATTACGAATTAATCAATTACGAATTTGAGAAGCTAGAATTTTACCTCTAATTTTTGTCATTTGTCATTTGTCATTTGTCATTTGTCATTTGTCATTTGTCATTTGTC